>JAIDME010000437.1 GCA_029050705.1 Acetatifactor sp. | reverse complement strand
TCCCCGTAGATACCTTTTTCATTCTCGTGGCAGAGAACAATACCGCTTCCCTGTGCGATTTCAACCATTTCACCCAGCCGGTCTATCACCTCGTTTTTATATTTTTCCGGCGTCTCACCCTGCGGAATGTAGAAGGAAAACATCCGCAGATTTTCAGCACCCAGAATATTTGCAATCTCCAATGTGTTCCTGAATTTTTCCAGGTGTGCTTTATAGTCATCAGACACAATGTCAATTTTTCCGATGGGAGAGCCTATGGACCAAACACTGAGTCCTTCCTCTTCCAGAATCTTCCGCACTTCCTTTGCCCGGACACTGTCCATATCTGAGACATTTCCTGTGTCCAGATTGCGGATTTCCAGTCCATCCAGTCCATTGCGCTTCATTGCGGCAATCTGTCCGTTTAGTTCCAAGGATGCCTCGTCTGCAAAGGCAAACATTTTCAATGTGTTCATTCCAATATCCTCCCTGTTTTTGTTCCTGCTTTTATTATAGAGCCGCACATTTTTTATATCAATTTCAAAAACAAGCATAAAAATATTGAAAATATATGCATATTCGGTTATGATACATACAACATGAGGTACATACAATATGAACGGGCAGGGAAGGATTTTGATATGATTCCCGGAACTGTGGAGAACGAAAATGAAAATCCGAAATATTCAATCCGGACATACCCGCACGGAATGTCCGATTCAATCGAATTATGCTATGCATACCCACAACGGATATGAGCTTTTATACCTCATCCATGGGGATGCGGATTACGCTGTGGAAGGTAATGTCTATCGTCTGAAAAGAGGTGATATTATGCTGATGCGCAGGTCGGAATCCCATTATCTGATTCTTCGCTCTACAGCCTGTTATGAAAGGCTTGTAGTCAATTTTGAACTGACAGATACGGAGGTTTGTGACAGTGAGGCATATGTGGCGCTCTCTTCCATGCTGTTTCACCAGCCCCTGGGAAAATATAATCATTTTGCTTCGTCCCTGTTTCCGGATAACCACTGGCAATATTACATGAACCGCATATGCAGCTACAGTGATCCTGACAGAAAAATGATTTATTTGCTGCCGCTGTTAAATGAGCTTTCTGAGGGGTACGAAAAGGTGAAAAGCAGCCCTGAGCAAACGATTCCGAATAAGTCCTCTGCGATTGTATCCTATATAAACCGGCATCTTTTTGATGATCTCTCCCTTGACAGGATCTGTGAGTACTTCTTTCTGAGCAAATCCCAGCTAAACAGGGTTTTCAGGAAAACTACCGGAACCACCGTCTGGAACTATATTTTAATAAAGCGTCTGTTCCATGCCAGAGAGATGATGCAGGACGGAGAAAATCCTACAAGCATATATGAAAAATGCGGTTTTCAGGATTATGTCACTTTTTACAAGGCCTATCAGAAACATTTTGGCTGCATGCCGAAGGCAGATTACAGAAAAAAGTCTTTATAACATTTTTATATCACTTTTCTCAGCTTCAGGTTTTTATCTGCCAGTATCACGTCCGCTCTTTTTCCGGGAGTCAATGAGCCGACCTCGTCAAAGATACCGATACTTTTTGCGGGAACCATGGATGCGGCGGCTACCGCCTCCTCAAGTGGAATGCCAAATGCGACCGCATTGCACATACCGTCATACAGATTGGTTGCAGACCCCGCAATAGTGCCGTTGGAGAGAGTTGCAAGCTTTCCGTTTACATGTACCTGTTGCCCGCCTAAATCATAAGTACCGTCCGCCATGCCTGTAGCTCTCATGGAATCGCTGATCAGGGCAATTCTACCCGGAAAAAGCTTAAAAGCGGCGCGCACCATGCTCTCATGCACATGGATACCATCGCATATCAGTTCAGCCACACAATTTTCGTTCTCTGCAGCGGCACCGATTAAGCCGGGGGCGCGGTGCTCCAGGGGGTTCATTGCATTGAACAAATGTGTCACATGACATGCTCCCGCTTCAAAAGCCTGTCTTGCAGTGTCATAGTCTGCGGCGCTGTGTCCCAGAGAAATCGTTACTTCATCCTTTAATTCCCTGATAAATTCCATTGCACCTTCCATGTTGGGAGCCAGGGTTACAAGGCGGATCCCATTTTTACAGAGCTGATTACATTCCCGAAAAAGGCTGATATCAGGAGGTAAAATGTATTCCTGCAGATGTGCTCCCTTTTTTACGGTATCTAAAAAGGGTCCTTCCATATTGATGCCTGCCACATGGGACATACCCTTTTGGTCCTGCCAATTTTCCATCATGCAAAAAATCTTGCAAATTTTTTCTTTTTGCAGGGTCATAGAGGTAGGACAATAGGTTGTAATTCCATGAGAATACTCATATTGCAAGATTTCATGCAAACCTTCTATATCATTGTCAGAAAAATCTTTTCCTACGGCACCGTGGCTGTGAATATCCACCAGGCCGGGCAGGACATAAAGCCCGGCAGCATCAACTTCTGTAGTATCTGTCACCTGGTTGACAGATTCTGCGATTCTTCCGTTTTCAATATATAAATCTTCTTTGACAAAGGTTTTATCTTCCCGAAAAACAATTCCGTTTTTAATTATCATAGTTTACATCCTTCCAATCCGTCTTTTCACGAATCAGGGAAAGGGCTTCTTCGTCCGCAATAATGGTGCAGTCGTTGTGCAGCTGCAGGATAGAAGCGGGAACACCGGGGGTCACAGGTCCGAAAAAGGAGTCGTAGAGAGCCTTTGCTTTATTTTCCCCTGTTGCCAGCAGCAGGATCTTCTTTGCCGACATAATGCTCTTTATGCCCATAGTAAAGGCGTGTGTGGGAACTTCATCAAGGCCTGCAAAAAATCTGGCGTTGCTTTCTCTTGTCTGTTCTGTCAAAGTTACCAGATGAGTCTCTTTCTCAAAAGCGGCGCCGGGCTCATTAAAGCCAATATGTCCGTTTCCGCCTATGCCTAAGAGCTGGAGATCGATTCCTCCCAGGCTTTTGATAACATGGTTATAGCGTCGGCACTCTGCCTCGGCATCCGGAGCCAGTCCGTCGGGAACATTTGTATTTTCTTTTTTGATATTTATGTGGTCAAAAAAATTGTGATTCATAAAATAACGGTAGCTCTGATCGTGTTCTCCCGACAGTCCTTTATATTCGTCCAGATTAACACTGGAGATCTGGAAAAAATCCACATCTCCTTTATTATACCATTCGATGAGCTGTCTGTATGCTCCCACGGGAGTAGAGCCGGTTGCCAGGCCCAGAACGGCATTGGGTTTCATAATGACCTGTGCGGATATAATGTTTGCAGCCTTTCTGCTCAAATCCGCGTAATCTTTTGCAGCATAAATTCTCATATAATACAATCCTCCGTCTTTAGTTATTCCCATATTAACATTGGTGGGAGATGAATGTCAAATAATGCGGTAGGAATGTAAGTGCGATTGTGGTATAATTAATGCTGAAGTCAAGTCGGAAACTGGGAGGAATAATTTATGAAGCTATTGATAATCAGACACGGCGAAAGTGAAGGGGATATTCTTGATGTTCATGAAGGCAGGGCTGATTTTGAACTGACTGAACGCGGACATTGCCAGGCAGACGCAATGAGTGAATTTGTAAGTCAAAATTATCAGCTTGCAAAGATTTATCACAGTACCCTCAAAAGGGCGAAGCAAACCGCTGAGCATTTGGCTTTAAAAACACAGGCGCCATTAATTCCGGATGAGAAATTAATGGAATTTAATAATGGATTAATCGCAGGATTGAAGCATAGTGTGGCTGACGAAAAATATCCCCGGATCGATGTGCCGATTCATGCGTCCGTTTATGAGCAGGAGAGTATGCTTGAATTCAGATACAGAGCAGAGTATATGCTGTCAAAGCTGTTGTCAGAAAACGATGATAAAAATACCATAGCCGTTGTCAGCCACGGCGGTATGATTAATCAGTTATATCGTGCATTTTTAAAATTGCCTGTTGAGACAGAGTTCCTGTTTTTGACAGGTGATACAGGAATTCATGAATGGCTCATAAAAGAAAACTCCCGTATAGTACTAAAAGCAAATTTTATGCCTCATAATATATAAGATTAGTTAAAAAAGAAAGGTATCAATTTATATGCCTGACAGGGAGGCTTTTGAAACGGCAAAAAAGAAAATAATCGGAGTGGACAGGCAGCGGTTCGGAATCGGTACTCTTTCAGAAAAAACGGTTCATGCAATCCTGAAGAATTATTATGAACCGGATGAAGACAAGCAGGAGATTCCCATTGAGAAATACGTGGCGGATATTTATGCAGACGGGGAGATTATAGAGATTCAGACCAGGCAGTTTAATAAGATGAGGGATAAGCTCACTGCCTTTCTGCCCCTTTATCCGGTGACTATCGTGTACCCGATTCCCCGGGAAAAATGGATCATCTGGATTGACGAGGAGAGCGGGGAGTTGAGCAAAAAGAGGAAATCTCCGATAAAGGGAAACCCCTATATTGCATTTCCTGAATTATACAAGATTAAAATGTTTTTGAAGGACCCTAACCTGCGATTGAAATTTGTTCTGATGGATGTGGAAGAATACAAGCTTCTCAACGGCTGGAGCAAAGATAAGAAAAAAGGAGCCAGCCGCTATGACAGGATTCCCACAGAACTTGTGGAGGAGGTAGAAATTAACTGCCTTCAGGATTACATGCAGTTTGTTCCCTGTGAGATAAACGGAGAATTTACCTCAAAAGAATTTGCTAAGGCAGCTCATATCCCTGTTTCTCTGGCCCAGACAGTGTTGAATATCCTGTATCATGTAGGCATTCTGACCAGGGTCGGAAAAAAAGGAAGCATGTACCTTTATGAGGTGATAGAGATTTTATAGGAAATTGATAATTGTTTTTGAAGATAAGCTGTGTTAAGATGTTTTTCAAGTGAATAAGAGCATTATAGGTGTCGGATGAGCAGGTGGTATACTGTTTGATCCGGTGAAAAGGGAATCAGGTGAAAGACCTGAACGATCTCGTCGCTGTGATAGAGGAGCTGCATTTCCTTTTTTCTGTACAAATATGATTTACATACAGTGTAAGTTAAAGGTCAGGAAAAAGTCATGTCACTGGAAGATTGCTGTATATTTGATCGAAGCTGGGCAGCAGGATTCCGGGAAGGCGAAATGTAGTGATGATACTTCAGTCAGAAGACCTGCCTATAGTGAGTACTGTGTGACCACGAGGGCTTGGTCAGTACGAAAGAAGCGGGTATCCTTTGATATAGACGAGGATATGTGCGTTATTTTGTGTTGTCAACTCCTGTCCATTGTGGCAGGAGTTTTACTTTGCAGGAATTCTTTTCACGAAAAAAAAATATGCCGTATGAACGGCAGGAAAACGGAGGAAAAGAAATGGAAACCAAAAAACCAAACAGGAAAATCATCATTGGAGCAGCTGCCCTTGTAATCGCGATTGCTGCTTTTCTGGTCATTTTCAACGTATTCCGGGAAAAACCCGTGGCGGGAAGCAAGGCGATCACCCTTGAGGTGTTTAACCAGGAAAACCAGACCTCGGAATACCAGGTGCAGACGGATGCAGAATTTCTGCGCCAGGCCATGGAGGAAGCGAAAGGATTTACCTTTGACGGCGAGGAGGGAGATTATGGGTTCACCCTCTATACCATCAACGGAGAAACCCACAACTGGAATGTGGACGGCTCTTATTGGTCTATATATGTAAACGGTGAATACGGCCAGTACGGCATAGACAGCCAGCCCGTGAAGGACGGAGATGTTTACAGATTTGAGTATACACCGCCCTACAGAGAATAGTGTGAAAGCGTCTTAATAAATTAATAAAAAACGGGGATTGAGATGGAAAAAAATAAAAAAAGCCGGAAAATTACAGTTCGTGACATAGCTCTGACAGGAGTTATGACAGCGGTAATCGTGGTTTGTAAGGAAATATTAAGCTTCCTTCCAAATATTGAGCTGGTATCCTTTTGGATTATCATGTTCACTCTGTTTTTCGGGTGGAGGATTCTGTTTGTGGTTCCCGTATTTGTTCTGATCGAAGGATGTCTTTACGGCATGGGGCCATGGTGGATCATGTATCTCTACGCCTGGCCTCTGCTGGCTCTGCTGGCTTTCCTGAACAGGAAACAGGAATCTGTCTGGTTCTGGAGTATCCTGTCTGCATTTTTCGGATTGTTTTTCGGCTTTCTCTGTGCTCTTCCTTATGCGATAGTCGGTACTATCGACAATGGGATCCGGGGCGGATTGTACGCCGGTTTTACCTGGTGGGTTGCAGGCATCCGTTTTGATATTGTGCACTGTATCGGGAATTTTGTGGTGATGCTGGTGCTGTATCGCCCTGTGTGGAACGCAATGCGCAGAATTTCACAAAAGTAAAGTTTGACAAATAGCAACGCAGGCCGTCGTATAGAATTATTTCTGTACGGCGGTCTTGATTTTTTCCGAATACTGCATTGACAGAAGTATGACGTTATGTTATATTGATTTTGTCAACATCTTGTTATACATTAAGGAGGCAGCCGACATGATACAGCAAATATCCGATGCGGAACTGGAAATTATGAAAATTGTTTGGGGAAACCCGCAGGATGTTACATTATTCCCTCATATCATGGATGGGTTGGCGGCCAGGGGTAAGCCGTGTCAAAAAAACACTCTGATCGTGCTCCTGTCAAGGCTGATGAACAAAGGTTTTTTGAGCGCCAGAAAAATCGGGCGCCGCAACGAATACACCGCTCTGGTTTCAGAAACGGAATATCAGACGGCACAGACGAAAAACTTCCTGGATAAAATCTATGAGGGCAGCGCGAAAGGTCTGGTTACTAATCTGATTTCGGGCGACCTGCTGGCAGACGAGGAATACGAGGAGTTGAAAAGGCTGCTGGAGAAAGGAAGAGAAAAACAATGAACGCAGTATTGAAAATCTTCCTGTCTATGTCATTTTCCGGCGGTTTGCTTATCCTGGCTTTGCTTTTTGGAAAAAGATTTTTGAAAGACAAAATCAGCCGCCAGTGGCAGTATTACATTTGGCTTATTGTCATTTTGCGGCTGCTGCTCCCGTTCGGGCCGGAAACAAATCTGCTGGGAAAAACCTATCAGGCTGTGGATCAGGCGATAACCCAGGCCGCTCCCCAGCAGTACCAGCCCTCGCTAAATACTTCGGAAAGCAGTTTCGCTCATGTTGATGGTTTCGAACAAAACAATGAAAAGACAGATAATCCGATGGAAAGTGCATATAGTCCGGCAGAAGATTTGAAGACCGTCCATCCGCTTCAGGACATCGGCTCGCTGCTGACAGATCATGTCTGGCTGATCTGGTTAGTGGCTGCACTGGTGCTGCTGATACGAAAAATAACGATTTATCAGAGTTTTATGCGGTATATTAAGGCCGGATCGGCTCCGGTCTCTGACGTTGAAATGTTAGACCGGCTTTCTGTCGCTGCAGAGCGGGAAGGTATTAAAAAGCCGATTGAGCTATATGTCAATCCACTGACCTCATCACCTCTGCTGATTGGGTTTTTTCATCCGTGTATTGTACTGCCAAGTGCGGATATTTCCGAAAAGGATTTTCATTATATCATTCTGCATGAGTTGACGCACTATAAACGACGGGATATGTTTTACAAATGGCTGGTGCAGATCACGGTCTGTCTGCATTGGTTTAACCCGCTTGCGCATCTTATGAGCCGGGAAATTACAAAGGCGTGTGAATTTTCCTGTGATGAAGCTGTCCTTGCAAAAATGGGATCCGACAATGCACAGGAATATGGGAAAACCCTGCTTGACGCTATGGCGGCAGTGGGGAAATACAAGGAAAATCTCGGCGCTGTCACATTAAACGAAAATAAACGGCTGTTGAAAGAAAGGTTAAGTGCGATTATGAAGTTTAAGAAACAATCAAAGGCAGTTATATTTTTGACGGTCACGCTGACATTGTGTATCGTCCTTAGTGCGGCTTTCGTTGGCGTTTATTCTGTTGCGGCTGCGGCTGCGATCCAACCATCGGCGCCACAGTCTGACGATTTGCCGATCCCGGATGCTGATCAACCATCACCGTCACAGTCTGACAATCCGCCGGTCATGGAAACATTGGAGTTGAAGGGGACAACATATTATCTGGTTTCCAGTGAAGCTCAGCTCAGAGCGATTGGCACAGGCGAGTATGGCATGGATGGGAATTATATGCAGCAGGCGGATATTCAATTGTCTGCGGATGAATGGATGCCCATTGGTACATGGGATGCCCCGTTTACAGGTACTTTTAATGGCAATGGCTTTGAAATCATCGGACTTACTATGACTGACCCGTATGCAGAGCTCATTGGTCTGTTCGGCTTTGTCGAAAACGCACATATTTATAATGTCACAATGCGGGATTTTGACATCACAAGCGCAGGCAGAAAGAGTAAGAGAATATCAGTTGGAGCAATCCTTGCGGTCAACAAGGGGAGTCGTTCCTATGATAATTTCGTCTATCCCAAGGAAACGGGCGATGATATAAACGGACAAACTGCAGGTGAGCCTTTGTCAGAGATAGATCAGGAACTGGAGTCCTGGTTAGACCGGGCACTGGAGGACGGAAAGTGGGATTTCCAATCCGTTTTGTATGATAAACTGAGGCAATATGACGAGTTTGACGAATTGGAAAAAAAACACCAAGCCGCATGTGAAGAATTGGGGGAAAAGCTGAAAAAAGAACTGGAAACCTTCGGAGGCAGAGTCTGGCATCCTTTAGTTTACCCCGTCGATCAGGAGAGCATCGCAGATGGAGAAATCGTCTGGCTGGGTGAATATACCCTGTCTGAAGGAGACAGGATTTGGTATTACGTTTATGCGGAAACAGGAATCGGTTTGCAGGTTGGTTTCGCCAGGCCTGATGACGAGCTTTTGAACACGACCTATTATTCCGTGCAAAGCTCGGATCAGGAAGGCGAGAAATGCGAATGCATTGCGAGTTTTACATTCAGGCAGCCGGTGGAACCCGGAACCTATAGGTTGTTCCTAAAGGCCACGGACGGCGCTCTGGAAAATGTAAAGGGCAGCATTTCCATAGGGTATGCAGCAGATGTGTCTTAACATTTGAAAAGAACAGGCTGGCAGAGTGCTCAGATTGGTCTTTAGAAAAGGAAATCAGGAATGAACGATAAAACAAGAGCAGTTTACAGGATTGGGGAGCTTTCCGGGCTTACGGGAGTAAAAGCGGGAACTATACGATTTTACGAGAAATGTGGTTTTATCGGGCCGGTGGAGAGAGCATCCAACGGTTATCGGATTTATCATGAGCGGAATGTATTTCAGCTTCGCGTCTGCAGGCTGGTGTTTGGCGGCTTTGTGAACAAAAAGCTGCGCAGAGAGAGCCTGAAAGTGCTGGATGCTTCTGCCGGATGGGACTTGGAAGCCTATGAGAGAGAATGCGCCAATTATCAGAGAGCCATAGAGGAGGACATAGAGAGAACCCGAAAAGCCATAGATATCTGTATGGCACAAATGAGCCGGGAGGAAAGAAAAGAGAAAGAATATTCTAAGAAACAGGCAGCCGCCATGGTGGGCGTAACCCCGGAGGCGATTCGCAATTGGGAGCGCAATGGTCTTCTTGGCTGTTATGAACCATATCAAAGGAGATTTTACGGGCAGGCGCTCCTGAACCGCATGTATGTGATACGGCTGCTGTTGGACACAGGTTACAGCATGATGACGATCAGAAGCTTCATGCAGGAGTATGATGACGGACAACCAAAAAAAGCGGAACAATTGCTGATAAATCCCAGGGAGAGAGAAGAGCTTTGCTACCGGTCAGACCGCTATCTGGAAGCGTTACTGCACTTACAAGAGAAAGCCCTGCAGCTGCGGGAGATGAAATCCGAGATGGAGAAACATTGAAACATTTTATTTATAACCCTACATTTGTACACCACTTTTTCTATGCATGCTATTCTCAGTTAACAGCATGTAAATTTATCATAGGAAAGGTGGTTATTTTATGAGAATTCATCTTGCAAACATTGAGGAGTATTTGACGACACACGAAAACAGGCAGATCAAAAACGGAAAAAGCGGTGCGGAGGTCTGGGAGACAGAAGGCAGGTATGTTTTAAAGCACGTGCAAAAGGAAAAGCTGCCGGATCAGGGAGTATTTTCACTCTATCAGAACGAAGCGTATTTTTATCAGTTTATTCAACATAACAGCCATGCGGACATGCTGTCCTGTCTGCCTGAAGTACTGGATGTACAGGTCTCTGACCATGAAATACTGATTCTTATGAAGAAATACCAAGAACTTTGCAGAGATAAAGCAGATGAGGAACTTTTGCAGAAGATCATGAGGGTGCTGGCAATGATTCACACACAGGATATTCCGGACTTTTTAAGGCAGGAGCAGAAAGAACCGGAATATTTTGATAAGGCACAAATTGAAAGCTGTCTTGCCGGGTGGCGATCTGTTCTGGCGGAGCATCCGGGAGAGTTTGATGACGGGATACTGACGGAAGCAGCGGCAAAAGTTAATGAAATAATCAGATGGCACCATGGGGAAGAACGGGTTTTGAGTCATGGGGATTTTCATTGGGATAATCTGCTGAAGAAGGAAAACGGAGATATTGTGGTCTGCGACTGGCAGGGTGTGGGCATGGGCGGAGCATCTGGAGATATCAGCTTTTTCCTGAGCCGCCTGGGAGCGGACGGAGTAAACATAGAGCAGGAAAAAGTGATAGAATTGTATTGCCGTGAGAGATTTCTGCTTACAGGAAAAAATATCTCTCCAAAAGAGTTACGAAAACATATGAATGCTGCCAATTTAATTGTCTCTTTTCAATTCTGGCATGAATATCTGCATGAAAGTACCTGTGAGAGAGTCAGAGGAATTTATGAAAAAATGGTGATGGATTAATTATCTCAGCATATCTGCCGAAATAATAGATACAGGATTAAAACGGATTTTAATCAAATTTTAAGTCAAGGAGGATGTGTGTTATGAGTGCGGTACAGAATGCGGAAAGGTATGCGGCTGCGGAAGTGATGAACCAGACCGGCAAAGCGGAGACATCAAAGAAGACTAAGGATGCGGAGCAGGAAAAGACAGGTAAGATTACCGGCAGAACCATCGGTGAACCTAAACTCAGTGAGAATGCGGCAAAGTATTATGAGCAGCTGAAAAAGAAATACGGCAACATGGATTTCGTTCTGGTAAGTACTGATATGAAGGAACTTGCCAAGTCCCAGGCGGCAAGCTTTAACAATCCCTACAAGATGGTAGTGCTGATTGACGAGGAAAAAATTGAGCGCATGGCGGCGGACGAAAATTTCCGCGCTCAGTATGAAGGAGTTCTGGACCGGGCGGCAGGCGGCGTGCAGCAGTTGAAGGCAAGCCTGGGTAATCGGTCAAATGTGAAATCATACGGCGTGAAGGTCAATGACGGCGGGACGATGTCCTTCTTTGCCGTGGTGGATAAGTCCATGAAAGCGCAGAAGGAGCGCATCGAGAAAAAAGCGGCTGAGAAAAAGGAAGCAAAAAAGGTTGAAGCGAAAAAGGCGGCAAAGAAAGAGCAGCAGGAGAAGCTTGAGAAGCTTAAGGCCGAGCGGGCAGATGAGGATGAAGACCTTGTCACGGTGACAGCGTCCAGTCTGGATGAATTGCTGCGCAAGGTGGATGATGTGATCTATGCAGGAATGAGCGACCGCGTTCAGACGGAAGAAGAGAAGCTGATAGGTCAGAGTTTTGATCTGCGTATGTGAGGAAGGATGAATGCCCCTGTATAGAATATGGTGTTTTGTACAAAAGAGCTGTGTGCCGGGTAATCAGTGCACAGTTCTTTTTGTATATAGTCATAATTCAGTCGTTATCCGTCCGACGGTGTGACCTGCTTCGCGGCTGAACTGCTGATCGGAGCAAATCACTCTCGCATTTTTCGCGGACTCATGATATACTTTGAACGGAATAAATTTGCAGTTTGATTTGTGCCGGTCACGGCGGAATGTGAGGAAATATGAATCAGAAGGTTTTAAAAACTTTGGAATATAACAAAATTATCGCGTTGCTGGAGGATAAGGCAGATTCGGAGCCGGGAAAAAAGCTCTGCCGGGAGCTGCTGCCCTCCACGGACTTAGAGGAAATCCGTAAAAATCAGATTTTGACCGCGGACGCATTGAGCCGCCTGTTCAAGATGGGCGGAACCTCCTTCGGCAGCAACAACGATTTGGGTTTTTCCATCAAGTCCCTGGAAATCGGCAGTACCCTTTCCATTTTGGAACTGATGAAAATTGCCTCCCTGCTGGACAATGTGTCTCGTATTAAAACTTATGGACGTAAGGACAGGGAGGATACTCCGGATGACAGCCTCACTGAATATTTTGATCAGCTGACGCCCCTGACGCAGGTGGCTAACGAGATCAACCGTTGTATCCTGTCGGAGGATGAGATTGCGGATGATGCCAGCCCGAAGCTGAAAAGCATCCGCCGTTCCATGATACAGACTAACGAGAAAATCCGTTCTCAGCTGAACTCAATGCTGACGGGAGCTTACCGCACCTATCTTCAGGATGCTGTGATCACCATGCGCGACAACCGCTACTGTATCCCTATCAAGGCGGAGTACAAGGGGCAGGTAAACGGCATGATCCATGACCAGTCCGCCACAGGTTCCACCTATTTCATTGAGCCTGCTGCCGTGGTGGAGTTAAACAACAAAATTCGGGAGCTGGAGCTGGAGGAAAAGGAAGAAATCGGTGTCATTCTGGCAACCTTAAGCGCCATGGCGGGAGAGCATACAAAAGAACTTGCCCTGAACCAGAAGCTTATGACGGAGCTGGACTTCATTTTCGCCAAGGCGGAGCTTGCCATGGACATGAACGCTACGGCCCCTGTTTTCAACACCGACCATTATATCAACATTCGCAAGGGGCGCCATCCCCTGTTGGACAAAAAAAAGGTGGTTCCCATTGACATTCATCTGGGCCGGGATTTTGATCTGCTTATTATCACCGGACCCAACACCGGCGGAAAAACCGTCTCATTGAAAACGGTGGGACTGTTTGTACTGATGGGGCAGGCAGGACTGCATATTCCCGCTCTGGACCGTTCGGAGCTTTCTATTTTCAACGAGGTTTATGTGGACATCGGGGATGAACAGAGTATTGAGCAGAGTTTATCCACTTTCTCTTCCCACATGAAGAGCATTGTCCACATTTTAAAGCATGCGGACGCGGATTCCCTGTGTCTCTTTGACGAGCTTGGCGCAGGGACAGACCCCACGGAAGGCGCGGCCCTCGGCATCGCCATCCTGAATTTCCTCCATGACAGAGGCATCCGCACCATGGCTACCACTCACTACAGCGAGCTCAAGATTTACGCCCTTTCCACCTCCTTCGTGGAAAATGCCTGCTGTGAATTCAATGTGGAGACTTTGCAGCCAACCTATCGGCTTCTCATCGGTATTCCCGGAAAGAGCAATGCTTTTGCCATCTCCTCCAAGCTGGGGCTTTCCGACGAGATCATCAACGCGGCACGGGAGCAGATCGGCAGCCAGGATAAAAGCTTTGAGGATGTGATTTCCGACCTGGAGCAGAGCCGTGTCACCATTGAAAAAGAACAGCAGGAGATTGCAAAGTATAAGGAACACATCCGCACCCTTCAGGAGCAGTTAAAGCAGAAAAACGAGAAGATCGATCAGGCCAAAGACCGTATTTTGAGGGAAGCAAATGAAAAGGCCAGGGAGATTTTACAGGAGGCAAAGGAGATTGCCGACGAAACCATACGGGATTTCAACAGGGCGGATGCCGGAACCGATATTCGGGAGCTGGAGAAAAAGCGTCAGAAAGTTCGGGATAAGATCGGCGAGAAAAACGAAAAGCTGTCCGTGGGCGGAGGCAGAAAGGAGCCCGAAAGAAAGGCCCTGGATCCCAAAAAACTGAAAAAGGGAGATGGAGTGAAAATTGTCTCCATGGGGCTGAAAGGTACGGTCAGTACTCTGCCGGATGCCAAGGGCAATCTGTTTGTACAGTGCGGCATCATGCGCACCCAGACAAATGTGAAGGATCTGGTTCTGATGGACGAACCCGCTGTCACAGCGCCCTCCCTGCAGCGCTCCGGCATGGGAAAAATTAAGATGTCAAAGACTCTCTCTATCTCCGCAGAGATCAACCTTCTGGGAAAAACAGTGGATGAGGCCCTGCCGGCTCTTGACAAATATCTGGATGATGCCTATCTTGCCCACCTGCCCAGCGTCCGGGTGGTACACGGCAAAGGGACCGGGGCGCTGCGGAGCGCTGTCCACAGCCACTTAAAACGGTTGAAGTATGTAAAGGAATTTCGCCTGGGCGAATACGGGGAAGGCGACGCAGGGGTCACGATCGTAACGTTTAAATAACAGCGGAAAGGCATGGTATAAGAATGGCAAACAGGCAAAAAATATTAATTGTGGATGATGACAACAACATTGCGGAACTGATTTCTCTTTACCTGACAAAGGAATGCTTTGAAACCTTTATTGTCAATGACGGCGAGTCGGTGATGCCTGCCATGGAGAGCTTTTTTCCCAACCTGATCCTGCTGGACATTATGCTTCCTGGCATGGATGGATACCAGGTGTGCCGGGAAGTGCGGGCAAAACATTCCCTTCCCATTATAATGCTCTCTGCCAAGGGCGAAGTTTTTGACAAGGTGCTTGGACTGGAGCTGGGTGCGGACGACTATATTGAAAAGCCCTTTGACTCCAAGGAACTGGTGGCAAGGGTAAAGGCCGTACTCCGCCGCTATAAGCCCGCGAATACGGTTCCTGAGAATCCGGATGACAAATGCGTGGAATACACGGATCTGTCTATCAACCTGACTAATTACTCCGTAATTTATCTGGGCAAAAACGTAGATATGCCGCCGAAGGAACTGGAATTGCTTTATTTCCTTGCCGCTTCACCCAATCATGTATTTACCCGGGAACAGCTTCTGGACCAGATCTGGGGTTATGAATACATCGGGGACACCCGGACCGTAGATGTGCACATCAAGCGTCTTCGGGAGAAGATCAAGGACCATGCCAACTGGAAGATCAGTACTATCTGGGGCATTGGCTATAAGTTTGAGGTAAGAAATTAATGAAAAAGACCCTTTATCTGAAATTTGTGCTGGCTTATCTTATATTCGGCATCTTCAGTTTTATGATGGTTACCGTTTTTGTGCCCAATATAACAAAAGAACGGCTGGTAAGAGAAAAGGCGAAGATTCTCTATTCCGAGGCAATGATGATTTCCGATACATACGCCGCTGGCCTTTACACCAGCGAAACGGATCTGGAGACGGTAAAAACACAGCTGGACTTCCTCTCTGTCTATCTGGACTCTTCCATACGCATTATCAACCCTTCCGGGCGCCTTGTGCTGGATACCAATGAACCCCTAAACGTGGAAGAGGTGATGATGATTGAGAATTTTGACCCTACTGCCACCAGTACTTCCTACTATATGATAAATGACTTTTTCGGCAGCTTTGAATCGGAGATGCTCAGTGTGCTGGCTCCCATCACCTCCAGCTATATGGTGAAGGGCTATGTTGCCATACACTGTGATATGAACGATATTCAGGCCTCCTGCAACAGCATGCTGAATATTTCCTATATCACTCTGGTAATCCTGTTGCTTCTGTCCCTGATCATTCTGATTTTTTTTACCGAGATGGTTTATATCCCGCTGCGGAAGATTACCTATGCCGCGGAACAGTATGCCGCCGGAAATATGCATTACGAATTTCAGGTGGAAAGCGACGACGAAATCGGATACCTGGCGGCCTGCATGAATTATATGGCAAGTCAGATCGCAGGCGCGGAGGATGATCAGAAGAAATTTGTAGCCAATGTATCCCATGATTTCCGTTCTCCCCTGACCTCTATCCGAGGCTACCTGGAGGCCATGCTTGACGGAACCATCCCTCCGGAGACTCATGAAAAGTATCTTAATATTGTACTGAATGAGACAGAGCGGCTGACAAAGCTGACAAACAGTCTTCTGACCCTGAACAACCTGAATACAAAGGGTATGCTGCTGGAACGTGCGGATTTCAATATTAATCCCGTCATTCGCAGCACAGCGGCATCTTTCGAGGGCACCTGTCTGAAAAAGAACATTGCCATTGAACTCATTCTTACCGGAGATGAGATGTTTGTCAACGCAGATGTGGAAAAAATACAACAGGTTCTCTACAATCTGATCGACAATGCCATTAAGTTCAGCCATCATGATTCCGTCATCAAAGTAGAGACTTCACTGAAAAAAAATAAGCTGTTTGTATCAGTGAGGGATACGGGGATTGGCATTCCCAAGGACGACCTGAAACAGATCTGGGACAGGTTTTATAAATCTGACCTTTCCAGAGGCCGGGACAAAAAGGGAACCGGCCTGGGACTTTCCATTGTAAAAGAGATTATCAGCTGTCACGGCGAACACATCAATGTCATCAGTACAGAAGGTGTGGGAAGCGAATTTATCTTCTCCCTGCAGCTCTCTGCGGACAGTGAAGAAGAGGACTAATGTATGAAAGAAGGTTTGTATGAATATTATCGGAATTGACTTGGGAACCTCAAATACTCTCGCCTGTGTATTTCGGAACGGAGAGGCGGTGCTGATTCCAAACGGAGAGGGAGGATACCTTACTAAGAGCGCGGTCAGCGTCATGGAAGACGGCACGATCATCACCGGAAGGGCGGCAAAGGAACGGCTTCTGACGCATCCAGACCGCACGGCGGCATCCTACAAGGTCTTTATGGGCACGGAGTGGGACACCTGTCTCGGGCAGCAGTATTTTAAGCCGGAGGAGCTGTCTGCCTTTGTGCTCAGGCAGATTAAGCAGGATGCGGAAAAATTTCTGCAGGAGCCTGTAGAGGAGGCTGTCATCAGTGTCCCGGCGTATTTCAACGATAACCAGCGCTGTGCCACCAAGCTGGCGGCACAGCTGGCGGGCCTGAAGGTTTCCAGGCTGATCAACGAGCCCTCCGCGGCTGCGGTGTACTATCGGTGGAGCAATCCCGATGCGGAGGACGGCAAACTGATGATCGTGGACTTCGGCGGCGGTACGCTGGATGTGAGCATTGTGGAATGCTTTGACAATATCATAGAGATTTTGTGTATTGCAGGTGACAATCATCTGGGCGGAGATGATATAGATGCCGCCATTGCAAAGCATTTCTGCGAGGTAAATCATCTGTCTCAGACGGCGCTTACCCCGGAGGAAAAGGCGGCGCTTATGCGGCAGGCGGAAAACGCAAAGACTGCGCTGTCGGAGCCGGAGACGGACAGTTCGCTGATAAAACTTCCGGCGGGAGAAAAAGAGTACATGCTGAATCTGGATCGGGAGCTGCTGGCGAAGCTATGCGAACCTGTTTTTAAGCGGGTGGAGAAGGTGCTGCGGCGTGCTCTGGAGAATAAAAAGGCGGCCCGGGGAATCCGCCGGGTGGTGTTGGTGGGAGGTTCCTCCCGAATGCCGGTATTTCATGATTTTCTGGAAAAACTGATGTCAGCTCGTCCCGTGATTGCCGCCGACCCTGACAAGATCGTGGCTCTGGGCGCGGGAGTGTGTGCCGGGATCAAGGAGCGCAGGGAGGAGCTTCAGGATATCGTTATGACAGATGTATGCCCCTTTTCCCTGGGCGTTGCTACCTACAACAGCCAGATTGATCGGGAACCTCACATGGCTGTGCTGATTCCCCGCAGCAGTATGCTGCCGGTCAGTCACAGCAGCCGGTTTTATACTCTGCACGACGGCCAGGAGCATCTGAGATTTGAATTTTATCAGGGCGAAGACTATTTTGTATCCGGGAATCTGAAGCTGGGTGAGCTTAAGGTCAGGGTTCCCAGAGGAATCGCAGGCTCTCAGTGGGCGGAAGTAGTCTTTACCTATGATATTAACGGCATTCTTCATGTGGGCGTGGAGAGCAGCGGAGGAGATAAAAGGGAGACCGTAATCCTCAATCCGAACCTTCACCTGACAGATGAGGAAATGAAGGAGGCCATGGAGCGCATCAACAGCATCCGGCTCACCACGGAGGCACACAGGGATGAGCAGTTGTTTGCGCAGGCGCTTTCCCTTTACGAACGGCTGGGAGACGAGAGGCGGGCGGCGCTCAGCCGTGGGCTGGAATTATACTGCGGGGCTCAGGATGCGCAGGATATCATTGCCGTGCGCAGGGCGGAGGAATATCTGAAAGAACTGGTAGAGCGTTTCCGGGAGGAGCTGAGCCAAGATCCCTTTGCGCAGCTGTACGGTTTAGGCATGGATTGGGATGAGGATACGGAGGAGCCTGAGGATGAGTAACAATATATGGAAGCTGCTGCAGATAGAGCCCACCACGGATCAGGCTCGGATAAAAAAAGCATACGCCACCCGGAGCAGGGTCTTTCATCCGGAGGAAAACCCGGAGGAATTCATGCGTCTGCGGGAAGCGTATAACCTGGCTATGCAATGGGCGGAAGAGTCCGAAGAAGAGATATTTCCGGACAGGGAAAATGCCCTTTATGAGGATAGGCAAACGGCGCCTCAGCTGCAGAACCGGAAACCCGTGGGCGAAGGGCAGACCGGGCAGAACCTTGTCCTAATGCGGGAGGAAGAGCCGGAACTGAGCAGGGAACCGATGCGGAAGGAAGAATCGGAACAGGACAGGGAGCCCAAATCGGACAGGGAGCCGGCGCGGTCGGAGGAGATTCCCCACTTTGTTTTCCGGCAGGACACCGGCGGACCTAACCCTTATCGGGAGAGTGAGGCTTATCAGGCCTTCCTGGCTGTCTACAAAAAAGAAAACCAGAAAAACTGGAAGGTCTGGACGGAATATGTAACATCCCCGGAGTTTCTGTCTGCCTCCCAGGAGGAGGAATTCTGCGCCCTGATAGAGGAGACGGTGCGTGAGAAGGAGTCTGAGTTCCGTCCGGGCCAGGAATTTATCAAGAGCCTGTATACCGCGTATTGCTTTACTGCAATAGATACAGGCGGATATGGTGAGGAACAGCGCCAATTCCGCCGGGAGCAGAACACTTATATGGTGCCGGAGCCGATCCTTGCCATTGCCCGCGCGTACCCCATTCCCAGGAGAATGACCGGGAATGATTATACCATGAAGATGGCCTTCAGCAATTATTATCACCTGAGAGCTCTGGCGGAAGGAACGGGCTGGACAGACCAGGCCATGGGCAGTTTGAGGAATGTACTGGAGCACTATGTTTCGGCCTATATCAAGGATAGCTATAACGGGGGTGCGATGCCGGAGCACGCTCGTCATCCTCTGGGATTAAGGCTGCTGAATCACTTCTTTGACACGGCTCAGCTGAACGAGGAGTGCTACCAGACGGCGTGGGAGACCCTGGGGCTGAAGCAGGCGGTCATGGGGCGCAACAAGCTGCTGTACGGCAGGCTGCGGGAGATTTGTCTGGAGAAATGTCCGGAATTGAATGAAGAAGATACGGGAAGTTTTTTTGACTTGAACAGGGATTACTTTGCTTATTTTGAACATGAGGAAGGTGACCCGCAGCAGGATGAGGCGGCGGTAAAGAAGTTTTTTGAGCGGGAGGATCTGAAACGGGCGCTGCGCAACCGCGGGTATGTGGAGAAAAATGTGCTGAACTGTTGGATCAGCTTTCGGAGGAGTCCTGTGTTTCTGCGCTGTCTGCGCGCTTTTTATGAAGCGGATATGACGGCTCCCTGCGCCAGACAGGTCCTGCAGAGTATCGCGGAGGCGGAGGATGACCGGCGAATATTTCAGCAGAATACTGAAGACACGGAGGCGCCGGCATCCGAAGAGCATGTTTCCGTGAATTACCGTCCTTTTCTGCGCTATTTTTTGAATACGGCCCTTTGGGACATTCCGGAGCCTGATTATCTCCAAAGGCAGCTGCCTTATTCGCCGGAGTGGGCGAAAAGGCTGTTTGGCCTGGAAGAAAGCCGGGAGATTACGCCGATCAGCCGCCGCATTGTGCTGGACGGCACAGAAATAGAGTTGTTGATGCACTTATACTATGTGGAGTACCGGGTAGACGGTCGGCAAATGTTTCGGCCATTTGTCTCCTACAAGAAAGCGGCGGCGCTTAAGACGGAGGAACTGCTATTACTGCTGCCCGTGGTTATTCCCATAGATGATCCGTCAAAGCCATATTTACAAGATACCGATGTGTGTCCGGAGCATAGAAAGCTGGCGGAGGAGCTGCAGGAACGGCTGGCCGAAACGGCCCTTCCTGTGGAGAACCGGGCAAAAATTGCGGAATACCTGAGCCAGCTGCTGGTGCAGAGATATGAAAACAGACGCTATGCGGAGGACAGAGGAATTACTCTGCCCCTGATAATATACCGGGAGACTCCGGACGCGCTTTATTATGCTAAGTGGAGTCCGGAGGAACGGCGGATATACCTTTATGCGGAGGAGGGGATGAGCGGACGGATATACCATTCTTCACAAGTCAATGACCCTCCTGTGGAAAATGATCTGCAGGCAGCAGCCCTGGGGAAAGAACTTCTGGAACAGCTGATCGCCCCGGCGTCCATCGACTGCAGCTGTATGAAGAAGCTTCCGGAGACTGTATATGTGACAAAGCCTGCTGCTCCCGTGAGCGTTCTGGAGAATGGAGATATTACTGTAGAGGCGCTGAACGGGCTGTTGGAACAGTTTGCCGAAGGGGGACTGAACCGCCTGGAATTCTCCTTTGCACCCAACCGGTGGGAGTTAAAGGCGGAGGAGGTGGAGACTTATCCCTGCAAGCGCGCTCTTGTGTTCCTGAAGCAGGATAAAGAATATAACTGCTTATATTTCGACGATACCAAATATATATTTTATGCCCTTTACAAGAGAAATAACAGTATTGCCGCTGCAGACAACGGGTATATTTCTCTGACTCACAAAAAGCTTCCCACGCAGTCAGCTTTTGACTCTTTTGATTCGATACGGTGCAATTTAGAGCAGATTCTGCGGATGGCTTCCGAGGCAGGGACATTTCGGAGGGCGGACAGTGTTCCCCTGCAGGACGGCTGCGCCTGGCGGGAGGCCTGGGGCGGCGTGTTCATTCAAAACCGCCGCGTAAAATATAATCTTGCGAAGCAGGAGCTGGGAAAATTCCCTCTGGATCGTGCTTACAATTCGGAAAGACAGCCCATGCTACTGGATCAGAATCCGGAGACCTTAAACCGGCATCCCGTGGAACTGGAGCAGCGGACGCAGGACGGAACGGTCAGTATAACGCAGATAGACGGAAAAAAGAAACCCGTGTTTACTGAGGCAATGAAGCGGTTCTTCCGGGGAGACACAGTCCGGCTGAGGCTGTCCTGGGATGTTTCACTCGATGAGTACAGGAAACATTTTGCCCCGCAATATTTTGAGGACATATTGATCCGCCGGGCGGGAAAACCCATGCAATGCCATATTGTTCTCCGCCGGGACGGTGACTGCTGTACCATGCTCTGCCTGCAGGATCCGGCGGAAAAAGCGGAGTATTATGTAGCCGATATGCAGACATATATGAATGTGGAGAATAAATACCCGAAGGAGAGCTTTCTGGGTAAAACCATGCCGGCATATTTGATTCATAAGAACCCGGTGGCCCTGCGTAATCGGCTGGATCTGCTTCTGGATTACATGGAATGTCCGCTCCCCGTCACGAGGCGGTTTGGGGAATTTGCAGAGGAAAAACCGGGAAAGACCGGGGACTATGACACGATCAGAGAAGAATTTGTACCCCCGTCCGGCAGGACTGATAAGGGATAAAAGAGGCACTAAAATATGAAAGACAAATACAAAAAGACGATCTACGCCTGCTTTTTGGGCTATATTGTGCAGGCCATCGTTAATAATTTTGTACCTTTGCTGTTTTTAACGTTTCAGAGCACCTATAATATTCCGCTGTCAAAGATTACCATGCTGATTACCTTTAATTTCGGACTTCAGCTGCTGGTGGATCTGGTATCAGTGACCTTTGTGGACAGGATCGGCTACAGAGTATCCATGGTGCTGGCGCATGCCATGGCTGCGCTGGGACTGGCTGCGCTGCCTATTCTGCCGGAGCTGCTGCCGGACCCTTTTGCGGGAGTCCTGACTGCAGTGACAATTTATGCTGTGGGCGGCGGCCTGCTGGAGGTGCTGGTGAGCCCCGTGGTAGAGGCATGTCCCACGGACAACAAGGAGACTGCAATGAGTCTGCTCCATTCCTTCTACTGCTGGGGGCATGTGGGCGTGGTGCTGCTGTCCACCCTGTTTTTCGGAATTTTCGGAATAGCAAACTGGAGGATACTTGCCTTTGTGTGGGCGCTGGTACCCCTGTGTAACGGGATTTTGTTTACAAGAGTGCCCATGGCTTCTCTGATGAAGGAGGGAGAAAAAGGGCTTACCATACGAGAGCTGGCCAAGATGAAGATCTTTTGGGTGTTCATGCTGATGATGCTCTGTGCGGGGGCCAGTGAGCAGGCGGTGAGTCAGTGGGCGTCCACGTTTGCGGAGAAGGGGCTGGGCGTCAGCAAGACGGTGGGAGACCTGGCGGGCCCCATGGCTTTTGCCGTCCTCATGGGAACGGCCAGAGCCTTTTACGGAAAATACGGGGAAAAGCTGAATCTGGAACGGTTTATGGCGGGCAGCAGTATTCTATGTGTGATCTCCTATCTGTGCATCTCCCTGGTGTCAAACCCGCTGTTTGGGCTGATCGGGTGCGGCATATGCGGATTGTCCGTGGGAATTATGTGGCCCGGCACCTTCAGTAAGGCATCAGCATCTATCAAAAGGGGCGGTACGGCGTTGTTCGCCCTGATGGCGCTGGCCGGGGATCTCGGATGCTCCGGCGGGCCCACCCTGGCAGGCATGATTTCCAGCGCCTTTGGAGATGACCTGAAAAAAGGAATTCTGGCCGCGGTCTGTTTTCCCCTGCTGCTTTTGGCGGGTATTCTGCTCTGTAAAAAAAGCGGCTGACCTTTACTTTTCATCTGCCATTGGATATACTTAGAAGGTCGAGAAAGGAGTTCTCATGCCGGATAAAGAGCAAAATACTCAAAAAGATTTTATGATAGAGAAAATCAAGCAGCGTCCTATCAACCGAAAGAAATTGCTTCGCAGAACCGTGATCACGGCTTCCATGGCGGTTATCTTTGGGTTGATTGCCTGCGTTACGTTTCTGGTATTGGAGCCGGTGATCAGCAACTGGTTATATCCTGAGGTGGAAGAGGAACCCCAGACGGTGGTCTTTCCGGAAGACCCGGAAGAAATGCTGCCGGAGGAAATGCTGGCGGAGAACCTTCCCACAGAGAGCCCGTCTCCTTCCCCGGAACCGGGACCTGAGCCTGAACCGGAGAGTATTATGCTGGATCAGGAGCAGATTCAAGAGATCCTCTCCGGCGTGGTTCTGGACAGAGACAACTATAAAGAGCTTTATTCTGCAATGTCTGCCTATGTGGCTGAGCTGGAGCAATATATGGTGACTGTGACGGCAGTGACATCCAATATCGACTGGTTCAGTAACGTTCAGGAGAGCAGAAACCAGACATCGGGAATCATTCTGAATGACAACGGCAGGGAACTGCTGATACTGGCAGATGCCAGGATACTTCGTTCGGCGGAAAGTATGACGCTTACCTTTCATAACGGAGGGCAGGCAAATGCACAGATCAAGCAGATGGACGGCTATACAGGTCTTGCCGTCCTGTCCGTGCCGCTGACCGAGCTGCCGCCGGGTATCGACAAGGAAAGCATGACGTATCCTGCGCTGGGTTCTTCCAACAGCAGCAGGCTGGCAGGTACGCCGGTAGTTGCTATAGGAAGCCCTATGGGGATCGGTAATTCCGTGGGTTATGGCATGGTGACTTCGGCAAGCTATATCTATTCCGTGCCTGACAGGAACTACAAAATCCTTCAGACTGACATCGGCGGAAGCCGGAATGCCAGCGGTGTACTCTTTAACCTGGACGGACAGATAGTGGGTATCATCACTGACAATAAGACAAACTCCGGCATGGAAGGCATGATTTATGCTTACGGAATCACGGATTTGCGGAGCATCATGATAAAAATGTCCAACAATAACAGGGTGGCCTATCTGGGCATAAGCGGTTTGGACGTGACATCCGAGGCGAACAGTGAGCTGGGCGTACCTATGGGAGGCTTTGTGACTAAGGTGGATATGGATTCGCCCGCCATGCTGGCAGGAATTCAGCAGGGAGATGTCATCACCGCCGTAGGCGACAGAGAAGTGGCCGGTTTTAATGACTACACAAGCTCGTTAATGTTGTTTGAGCCGGGGCAGACCGTAGAGATTACAATCATGCGGCAGTCCCAGGAAGAATATAAGGAAATGAATTTCAGTATAGAAGTGGGAGAGGCAAAAAAATGAAGCATGTTAAGGATTTGAAGGAAGGGGACAGAGTCTTTGACATCTATCTCTGCAAGCACAAGCAGGCGGCGGTGACGAAGAACGGAAAGCCATACGAAAATGTTATCCTGCAGGATAAGACGGGAACCATAGATGCAAAGGTTTGGGAGCCCAACAATCCGGGCATCGGAGATTATGACGCTCTGGATTACATAGAGGTTTACGGGGAGGTCAACAGTTTTCAGGGTGTTCTTCAGGTCAGCGTGAAGCGCATCCGTGTGTGCAGCGAGGGAGAATATGACCCTGCGGAGTACCTGCCGGTCAGCTCCAAAAATATCAATGACATGTACAATGAGCTTTTGAAGCTGATCGGAAGCATATCAAACGCCTATCTGAAGAAGCTCCTTGAAGCCTTTTTTGTGAAGGATGAAGCTTTTGCAAAGGCATTTAAAAACTCGTCGGCGGCAAAGACGGTACATCACGGTTTTGTGGGAGGGCTGCTGGAGCATACTTTAAGCGTGACGAAGCTGTGTGATTATTATTGCAGTACATATCCCATACTGAAAAGAGACCTGCTGCTGACGGCGGCAATGTGTCATGATATAGGGAAGACGAAGGAGATATCTCCTTTCCCCCAAAATGACTATACTGACGATGGACAGCTTTTGGGGCATATTGTCATGGGTTCTCAGATGGTGGCGGAGAAAGCGGCGGAGATTGAAGAATTTCCTCACAGCCTGCTGGCAGAGGTTCAGCACTGCATTCTGGCCCATCACGGGAAATACGAGTTTGGTTCTCCCAAGATTCCCGCATTAATCGAGGCCCTGGCATTAAATTATGCGGACGATACGGACGCAAAGCTGGAGACCTTTAAGGAAATTCTCGAGAACAACAGCGAAAATGCGGGGTGGCTGGGATATAACAGGCTGTTCGAGTCGAATCTGCGGGCTACCCGAATGGAATAAAGCAGTGCTGAGGTGTGGAGAAGAAACAAATTTTTTCTCAAAAATAAGGGCATTGTAATGTAAAGACGGAACAATTTGTCGTTTATGACAATTGAATAGGAGGATGCAGATATGAAGATAACAGAGGATATTTTGTATGTGGGGGTCAATGATCATCAGGTGGATTTATTTGAAGGTCAGTATGTGGTTCCTAATGGAATGGCTTACAATTCTTATGTGATACTGGATGAAAAGGCAGCAGTAATGGATACGGTGGATGCTCATTTTGGGCAGCAATGGCTTGCTAATGTGGAGAAAGCGCTTCAGGGGCGTCAGCCGGATTATCTGGTGATACAGCACATGGAGCCGGATCATTCCGCGAACATTCCTTTGTTTCTGGAAAAGTATCCTAATACAAAGGTGGTGGCTACGCCCCAGGCCTTTAAAATGATGGGACAGTTCTTCTCTTTGGATTTGGGGGACAGGCAGGTCAATGCCGCAAACGGAGGAGAGCTCTGTCTGGGAACCCACACCCTGCAGTTTGTTTTTGCGCCCATGGTGCATTGGCCGGAGGTCATGATGACCTATGACAGGAAAGACAAGGTGCTCTTTTCCGCGGACGGCTTTGGCAAGTTCGGCGCGCTGGATGTGGAGGAAGAGTGGCTTTGCGAAGCCAGACGTTACTACTTCGGCATTGTGGGAAAATTCGGAGCCCAGGTGCAGGCGGTGTTAAAGAAAGCAGCCGGACTGGATATAGCTGTCATCTGCCCCCTGCATGGACCGGTTTTGAAGGAAAATCTGGGATATTATTTAGGCCATTACAATACCTGGTCCTCTTATGAGCCGGAGAGCAAGGGCGTGGTCATAGCTTACGCCTCTGTCTACGGAAATACGGCTGAGGCCGCAAAATGTCTGCAGGAGGAGCTTCAAAAGAAAGGTCTGGATGAGGTAGTTCTGCATGACCTGGCCAGGGAGGATATGGCCGAGGCAGTGGAGGATGCCTTCCGTTATGACAGGCTGGTTCTGGCCAGCAGTACCTATAACGGTGGGGTCTTCCCCCATATGCGCCGGTTTATTGAAGAACTGACGGAGCGCAATTACCAGAAGCGCAGGGTAGCGCTGATAGAAAACGGTTCCTGGGCTCCTACGGCGGCAAAGGTCATGGAAAAAATGCTGGAGGGCAGCAAGGAGCTGACCTTTGCAGAAAACAAAGTGAGCATACTGTCAGCTGTAAAACCGGAGAACAGGGCACAGATAGAGAAGCTTGCGGAGGAGCTGATGCATTGATAGTGGCTTAGGTCAGCAGCAGTCGAGTGATAAGCAGTTCGGCAGAAAAGCAGTTTAGGCCGGTGATGGCTTGGGCTGACAGTATCCTGGCGAATGTCAGTGTAGTTCCTTATACAGGAGTGAAAATAGTATGACATTTCAGAAAAACGAAATTACCACGGTCAAGATTGACGATATCGGCGCAGAGGGGGAGGGCATTGGGAAGGTTGAAGGCTTTACGCTTTTTGTAAAGGATGCCGTGGTGGGAGACCTGGTGGAAGCCAGAATTGTTAAAGTGAAGAAGAACTATGCCTATGCAAGAGTGGAGAAGGTGGTAACACCTTCCCCTTTTCGCGTTGAGCCGAGATGCGCTTATCACAGGCAATGCGGCGGCTGCCAGCTTCAGGCTCTGTCCTATGAAAAGCAGCTGCAGTTTAAGCAGGACAAAATTCGAAATAATCTTATCAGGCTGGGCGGCTTTGACAAAGATGTGGTAGATGAGAAGATGGAGCCTATTATCGGCATGGAGGAGCCCTGGCATTATCGGAACAAAGCTCAATATCCTGTGGGCAGGGACAAGGAGGGAAATATTGTCACAGGCTTTTATGCGGGGCGGACTCACTCCATTATTGCCAATACATACTGAGCCCTTGGGGTGGCGGAAAACAGGGAACTCCTGGAGATGATTCTGTAATATATTAAGT
>JAIDME010000436.1 GCA_029050705.1 Acetatifactor sp. | reverse complement strand
CATCCCAAGTGTAGCCCTTCTTCAGGCTGACTTTAGTGCTTACCTGCTGAGTAGCCATACCGCCGCTGTTGTCTGCGAACAGAGCCTGCTTGACCTCCGGGGACAGCTCCAGCTCTTTTCCGGTGGAATCTATAATCTTATCCAGCTCCAGGCTGTACTCTTCCTTTACCGAGGACTGTCTGAAGGTAAACTTTGCGGTATATCTGTATCCAAGGGAGTCAAAGAACTCCAGATTCACCACCTTGCCGCTCTCGCTGGTCACATCTGTGTCATTTTTGTCGATAATACCTGACATATACGCCTCGGAGGTAGCCTCGGGAGGATAGGTCATGTTTGCCGCGCTCATGATACGCAGGGCGGAAACCGTGTCCTTTTTAATATTGCCGGTGTCCGGGTCAACCTGCCAGCCCATGACATTGTAGCCCAGGCTGGTCATGGCAAGGTTACCTGCCGCGTCAACATAGAAGGAACCGTCTCTGGTAAAAAAGTTCTCCTGACCGTTGTTGACAACAAAGAAGTTGTCGCCGTTGATCATAACATCGAAAGGATTACCCGTGGACTGGGTGGAGCCCTGGCCTGTGATATTGATGTTGATTGCGCCGCTCTTTACACCGAGACCGATCTGTCTCGCATTGACACCGCCGACTCCGGTGGTGGCATTGGGTCCGCTGGCTCTCTGAGTGGTCTGGCTCATCAGATCGCTGAACACGATAGTGCTTGCCTTGTAAGCAGTAGTGTTTACGTTTGCAATATTGTTACCGATAACGTCCATCTTGGTCTGGTGTGTCTTAAGTCCTGCCACGCCAGAGTAAAGTGATCTCATCATAGTGCTTAATCCTCCTGTTGAAACAGGGGCGTGCTTCCCTTCCGTCGTCCGGGAAGCCATAACCTCCTCTCAGGTCCGGCTATGCTATAACTGCCCCGTTAATGTTTGTGAAAATGTTTTCGTCTGTTGCCGTACTGTCCATTGCAGTGACTACCGTCCGGTTGGGCACATTCACGATAAACGCCAGCTGGTCTACGATCACCAGCGAATCCCGGATGCCCTTCTCCCCCGCCTTATCCGCTCCCGCCTTCAGCCTTTCCAGCTGCAGGTTGTCAAGCTCGATGTTGCGGTCATTCAGCCTGTTCAGAGCATGTTTGGAAAACCTTAAATTTCCCGGCTCCTGAGCCTCCTCGCTCCTCTGCCGCAGGATATCCCGGAAGGAGAGGCCGGATGTGTTCTCCCGGCTCTCCGTTCCGACTGCCTTGCTCCTGTACTGATCTGTCAACTGCTCAATGGAGAGATACCCATTTTTCTGAATATTCATCCTTAAGCTCCTTCTTCTACACTAATGTAAGCTCCTTCTTACACGTCATCCCCATCGGCGGGATCTTTTGATTCTTCAGCCTTTCCGACTGCCTCAGCCTTCTCCACATACTGATTCAGCTTCTCCACGACTTCCGCTGCCACAAGATTCTTCCCATCCTCGCTGAGGTCATTGTAAATCTTGGACAGCTCCTGGATTTCTTTCACATTCTCGGATGTCACGTCCTCCAGCTCGGGAAGTGCGCTCACGCGCTCCATAATGTCGTTTGCCGCAGCCTTCTCCGCCGCCGCCCGAACCTCCTTCAGCTTCTCTATATACTTATTCAGGTTCTTCACGGTTTCTTGTGCCACAAAGCTCTTCTCGTAGTCGTTCATGCCGTTGTAGATCTCTTCCAGAGCGTCGATCTCCTTGGCATCCGACATATCCACGCCGTTCACAGCAGGAAGCTTATTCAGCCTTGTATTTAAGTCAAACGCCTTATCATATGCGTCCTTATAAGTCTTATCCACAACGGTGTCCAGATCATCCAGTGAGTACAGCGACTCATCAATGGAAAGATATGCCTTGTTGTTTTCATACACAACATAATCAACCTTACCATAGACATAATCCGTATTTCCCTGCGAGTTAGTGGTCTTAATGTAAACATACTCGCCCACCAGGGAGCTTGCTCTGGACAGATCCGTGCTTGCGGCCATGTTCTGCATCTGCTCAACCTGCGAAAACTGTGCATACTGAGAAATGTACTCTGTGTTGGAGGTGGGCTCCAGGGGATCCTGGTACTGCATCTGCGCCACCAGGAGCTGCAGGAACGCATCCTTGTCCATGCCGTCATTACTTGTTTTCGATTTGTTCTTTAATGAATTCTGCGATGCGGTTTCGACGATCTTACCGTCTTCCACCGGTGCAAATAATGCCATATATGTTCTCCTTTCTCAAGGAACTGTTTAAAAATACAGTTCCTATGCGGTATAGTCCACCGTATTTCCGTTGGCTATCATAATATCCTTCGCCAGCGCGTCTTCCTCCTCCATGTCTTCAATGGAAAGAGAATCGTTCAGGTTAATTCTCCTTACGCGCCCTTTCTTTGCAGGCTCCTGTTCCTGTCCGCCTCTTCTGCCCTGCTCCAGGTTCTGTTCAAACTGGTGAGTCTGGACGGTGACCTCTATGGCCTCAACCTTAACCCCCTGCTCCTCAAACCGCTCCTGAAGCTGAACCATCTGGCTTTCCAGTGCTGCCTTCACCGCCTCATTCTGGGTGATAAAGTTTGCCGTCACAACGCCGCCCTTTGATGCTATCTGAATCTGCAGCGTCCCCAGACTTGCAGGATGAAGCTGCATCTCCATGGTGGACATATCAGCCTTCAGATTGACTTTCATGTAATCCATAATCTGACGCATAATGTTCTGGGTATCCGCATCCCAGGCGCTTTCCGTGCGGTCGGCCTGTTCAACCTGAGGTTCAAACTGCTCAGCCTTAAGGTTCTGGGCAAACAGATTCAATCCCTGCTCCCTGCCGCCTTCGTGCCGGTTGTCCTTTTGATTCCGGTTCCCGTCAGCGCTCTCGTTTTTTTGGGTCTGTTCCGCTTCATTCTGCTCCGCAGGCCGAACAGTCTCGAAGTTCTCTTTCGGCTCTTCCTCCGTATTTTCTGCCTGCTTCGGAGATTCCTCCACTACCGGCGGAATTGTCTCATCCGTCACTTCCGCAACAGGGAATCGCTCCGCCGGTACAGTCAACTGCACAAGCTGCTCCGGACTCACCTCAAGCGTCTCACTGCACTCCTGCAGTAAATCTTTCATCTGCCCCATCAGTTCCCGGTAGCTGCCGTAAAGCTCTTCATTGGTAAGCAATGCCTGGGGACTTTCCTCCCCCGATGCAGCAAGGATCAGACTGCTCAGTCCCTGGGC
>JAIDME010000435.1 GCA_029050705.1 Acetatifactor sp. | reverse complement strand
CCCGGTATACTGATACCGCACGCACTGCAGAATGCCGAACAGCACAATGGAAATCACTGCGATCAGCAGACTTCCTTTTCCCCGGAAGCGCATCTCATAAAAGGCATCGAACGGATGGAAAAAGGAATATTTCAAATAATAAAGCTTTTCTTTTATCTGTGCCTTCATTTTTCCTCTCCTTTCTTCCGCATTGCCGCCGCCAGCTTTTGTTTCCTCTTTTTGCCCTGACTCCTGTGATATCTGGCTTCAGACCAGATGACCGCCCCCACCAGCAGCAGAAGCAGTGTCATAATGATTCCGAAGTGCTCCTCCATCCACTGACCCCTGTAGCCGTTATAGGCCTTGGAGTAAAACTCCCTGTTGTTGCCCAGCTTGAAGTAGTACATCGCCGTCTCATAATCGTCCTTCATCAGATAATTCTTACCGATGCCGCTGTAGGCCACCTCATAATTGGCATTCAGCGCCACTGCCTTCTCAAAGGAGACCAGCGCTTCATCCCACCTTCCGAAATAATAGCTCTCGTTTCCGTCCAACACGGCCTGACCGAAGGCTGTAGGTGCTAAAATATAAAGGCATTTCAACGTCTTGTCTGCCGTCACCAGCTTGTCGCCCAGCCAGGCGATGGCAACGGGGTTCTTATACTCGCCCTTCAGATTTCCGGTACTGCCGAAGACATTCAGCATCTGCCCGTCAAAATCGTAAAGGAAGACACGTCCCTTGTTCCTGTCAAGCAGCGCATATGTGCCGTAATCCGTCACCGCAATGTCCACAAACTGGCTGCCCATATCATCCGAGTGCATGGACCATATGTCACCTATCACGGTCATGTTTTCCTGCTCCCGGAGCACGTTCTCCCCCTTGGAGTTTAAACGGAACACATAATCCTGAGCCGAGGTGTCATAGGTCACCGCCATGACAAATCCCTCTCCGTCCAGAGTAATATTATTGAATGCAGGAGCATAGGTCTTGGACATCTGGGCCTTCTGCTCATCACTGGAAATGGATTTCCAGAAATAGTCCATAAAGCTGTAAAAGGGTACATTCACACCGTAGTATCCGCTGAAGTCACCCTCGGCAGTCAGTTCCAGGATACCTTCATAGCTGGACTGTACCACCACATAAATCCGGTTTGCAAAGTCAACTGTAATCTTGGATGGCTTGAACTGAGCGTCGCCGGACAGGTTATCCGGCCGTCCGATAATCCTCTTTAAGCTGTAATCATCCAGATTCAGCACTATCACTCTCTGGGCTCCCGTGTCAGCTATGTATATCTCCTGCTCCTGCTCGTGTACCCAGACCCCCTCGGGATTCGTCAGCATGATCTGATTGCCGTCAGCATCCAGGGCAATCTTTCCCTCCGTATTTCTCAGGAGTTTCACGGAATGAATATAGTTTCCGTCACTGTCCAGAATATTCATGCGGCTCTCCAGGGAGTCGATGATAAAGATTCTGCCGTCCCTGCTGGTACACACATCATCCACACTGGACAGCTTCGTGCCGCCCATATTTGCTTCCGTGATCGTCCTCTCCAGCACAAAAGCCGCAGGACTATCCTTGGCGTTTCCATAATAATCATAGGTATAGCCGTCATACACAACATTGCTGCCGTCTGCAGCAGATGCCCGGACAGTCATGGGAAACATCATGACAGCCGCCAGTACCGCTCCGAGGCATTTCCAATTCTTTCTTTTCATGCCGCACCTCCTATCCTTTGATTCCGGACGTTGCCATGGTTTCGATGACATTGCTCTGGGAGATTACGAACACCGTAATGGGCACTATGATCATGATCAGAGATACCGCCGATGTCACGCCCGTCCTGGAGATACCGCCGCTGGCCAGCTGGGAAAGCACATAGCTCAGGGGCTTCAGTTCCTCGGAATAAATGAACACACCCCCCGTAGTACCCCACATCTGCTGGAAGGACAGGATAACCAAAGTAATCCATGCAGGCTTACACAGGGGCATTACTACCTTGAAGTAAATCCCGAACTCGGAAGCACCGTCAATCTTGGCCGCCTCCAGCATGTCATCCGGCACCTGAACCATAAAGTTCTTCATCAGGTACAGTCCCAAAGTTCCGCCCACTGCAGGCAGGATAACCGCCCAGTAGGTATCGATCATATGCAGTCCGCTCATGATCAGATAGTTCGGTATTGCCGTGACCGATGTACTGAACATCAGAGCATACACGATCAGGTTGCTCATGAATTTGGAGCCGGGAAATTCATATTTTGCCAGCGGATATGCCGCCATGGAACCCAGAAACACGGTCCCGAAGGTTCCCACCCCGGTAATCACAAGCGTATTAAACAAATATCGTGAAAGAGGCACTGTAAAGTCCTCGATAATGGTTCCCAGATCAAAGAAGTTATCCAGCGTCGGGTTATCCACCGTAAGTCTCGGCGGGAAGATAAAGATTTCCGACAGAGGCTTGAAGGCGCTGACTATCGTGTATACCAGAGGGAAAAGACTGAACAGCCCAAACAGCCCCAAAACAACGATCAGGACAATGTCCCCCCCAAGGCTCCTGTTTCTCCTTTTCAGCTTGCGCTGCTTTAATTTATGGCTGATAAACTTGAATATTTTCATACCTATACTCCGCCTTTCTGCAATCTTAGCCCAATTTCCGCAGCAGCTTCTGCACAACGATATTGCAGAACATCATTATCAGGAACAGAATGACCGCGATGGTACAGGCATAGCCCAGCTCATAGCGGATGTTACCGAAATCATGCAGATGGGTCAGGATAGTAT
>JAIDME010000434.1 GCA_029050705.1 Acetatifactor sp. | reverse complement strand
AAAACTACCCTTATCCGTCTTCTGCTGAAGGACACGGAGATCACATCAGGAAAAATCCATGTATTAGATCAGGATAATGAGCAGATAGGAGAACGGGAAATTCCTTTTTACCGAAGAAAGCTGGGGGTGGTGTTCCAGAAGGATTACCTGCTGCCGGAACGGACAGTTTACCAGAATGTGGAGCTTGCACGCCTGATCACGGGCGGAGGACACAAAGACAATCGGGCCGCTGTTTCTTCTCTGTTGATGCTGTTGGGAATCTCTCATCTTCACAGAAGATATCCATCACAATTGTCCGGAGGAGAGAAGCAGAAAGTATGCCTTGCCAGAGCATTGGTGAATTATCCTTCCATTCTTCTGGCGGATGAGCCTACGGGCAATTTGTCTTATGAGGAATCCAGAGAAATCATGAGACTTCTGGAACTGGTACACAGACAGGGAATCACCGTGGTGGCGGCCACACATGACAAGGCCAGCGCTCAGGGGCTGGAATATCGGGAAATTATGCTGACAGAGGAAAAACCTATGGAGCCGGATACTCCTCCTTGGGAATCTCACGAAAATTCAGATATTCGTTAGAAACATATCCGGTGATGTCGCCGGACCGGACCAGGCTCCACGCTGAGCCCTGTTCCAGTACATATCCGGTGGTCCCGGGAGAAAACCGGGCAATGATCGGGGCATCCAGACTGGGTTCCTGACGGACATTAAGGGAAATGACGTTATTTAAGGTTGTAAACGCATAATACACAGGTTCCGGTGTGGTTTCCACAGGATCTGTTTCCGATACGGCATCCGAAACCTCCGGCAGAGCATCCGCAGCTTCCTGCGGAGCATCTGCAGCTTCCAGGGGAGTTTCCGTTGTCTCCGGCAGAACGGACCGGAAAAGCTCCGGCTTAATATCATAGAGAGCCGACAGAGAGGGCGCCTCGTTTCCCGACAGGGAAGAGCTTCTGAAAAAGAAAAAAGCACAGGTCAGAACTCCGGCCACAATATAGAACAACATAACGGATAACAGAAAGAGTTTATCTTTGTTCATGAGAGGGTCCTCCTTTTAAGCAACAGGAATCTGAATGTAGATACCCATGCCTTTTCCTGTCGTACTTTTGGCATAGATGGTGCCGCCGTAGGATTCCACAATGGCCTTGGCCTGTGTCAGACCCAGCCCGTTGCCGCTTACGCGGTTGGAACCCTGATAATTCATCTCAAAGATATGCGGGGTCTCTGTTTCCGGCAGACCTTTTCCGTTATCCTTCAGAACAATAAAGATATCGTCGCCGATGGCAGATATGGTGATCACTACATTGCCGGCCTGCTTCATGTACTTGATGGAGTTATCGATAATGTTGCGGAACAAAATGCGGATCCGCCGGGCATCTGCCTTCACGAACAGGGTATCTGCAGCAGCGGAAACCTGAAGCTGAATCCCTGCCTCCGAAGAGAAAGGAAGAAATTCCTGTATGGTGTCTTTGGCTGTCTGGATGATATTGACAGTATCCTGGCTGTCAGATTTCGGATCAATGGGCGGAAGCAGACTCCGGTATGTATCGGGGATTTTTTCTTCAGCTGCCGGGGAAGCCGGAGCCACCGGTTCTTCCTTGATTTTTTCCGGTTCCTCACATCGTTTTTGAACCTGGGAAAGCTCGTCGGAAAGGCGCGTGTTTTCCCGGAGCAGCCGGTCATATTGCTCCTTTAAGGCTCCCGGGTCTGTTTCTGCCTTTGGAGTCCGGCTTGCAGAGTAAGTTAAGTAAGAAAAAAATACAAGTGCCACGCTGTGCAGGATAAAGAATATCAGAACCAGCCACAATGCTGAACCTAAAAAGCTGAAAAGAACCATGACATAGCATACGGCAGAACATGCCAAAAGGCTTTTTTGAGTAGTATTCATAAGAAATCCTTTCTTTTGTTTTTTGTAATCATAACACAAACGGAATGCAAAAACAATCGAGCTTTTTTGACGTTTGCTATAGCTTATGAATGGAGAAAATATATGCAGTTGACAGAACGACTGATCCGGGATACCGGCGTGAAAATGAAAAGGAAGAGTGCCCTGCCATCTGAGGAGGAAGAAGATACCATGACTTATGCTTCCCGGGACAGGCAGAAGCCCCTGAACCGGCAGGCAGGCGTATTCCATCAACAGAAACTGGAAGGAATCAATACCGCAGGAAGCGTATTTGATGAGACAGCAGTCTTTAGAACAGAGAAGAAGGAGGGTTAGGATGGCGGATTTGTTTGATGAAAAGGAGAAAACACAGCCTTTTGACAGCTACGAAGAATATATGGAATACCTGTTTGCCTGTGTGAATGAAGGGATGAACCGGTATCTGACAGACTTAAAGCGGGTCTATGCCACGGGTGAAGGCGGGTATAAAAATGTGCTTTATCCGGATCTGGAAATTGTCCATGATCTGTGCGTCGAAAAGCTGGAGCAGTTTCAGGACAGCCGTTGGCGGAAGGAGAATGATCGGGCAGAAAGCATTCCGGAAGAAGAGACACAGGAGTCCTCGCCGGATCAGGAGGATGATACTTCGGATTGGGACGAACTGTTCTCTGCGTTTGCAGCGGAAGCGGGCGGCTCTGAGGACGAGACCGGGGCAGGTGAGGTCGCTTCGCAGTATTCCCCGGAGGAAATGATAGATTACATAAACGCAAGAGCCGCTCTGGCGGGAGAGGCGGGTGTATCCCTTCCTTTTTATGAGATATGCCGGAAATTAAACTATGAGAACTTTACGATTTTCTGTCTGGCCTGCGGCATTCTGTCCTCCACCCAGACCGATTATGCGGGAGTATTCCAGGTGATCAATGAAAACGGCTCCCTTTCTGCCCCTACAATAGAGTCTGCGGCAAAGCTGTATTATGGCAGCCGGTTTTCCATCACAGGAGCCTACGGCGATATGTCGGTCTGCCTGGAGCAGCTGATGCCCATCCTGAATCTGCGTGTGCAGGGCAATATGCCCTTTTCCACTGTGGTCTCACCGGATAAACGGATGATTGACTATCTGTTTGGCAAAAATCCCATGCGGCTGGATGAGGATTACAGCAGGTTTTTCCAAATGCTCACGGATGATGGGGAATTGGATCCGATCCTGGCAAATGAAGGCGTTCTGGAGGCCATGAAAATCTCTTATGAAGAGGGAGTGAAAATCTTTTCTTACTATGGAGACGAGGGAAGCGGCAGAAAATTTTTTGTGAAGCACTTCTGCCGGGAGCAGGGAATGAGAGCTGTCTCGATCAACTGTAAAAAATTGTTTGTCTATGATTTCAGTTTTGTGGATAAGGCGCTGTGGGCAGTCACCAGGGAGTGTATTCTGACCAATGCCTGCTGCTGTCTGGATGATCTGTCCTACAGGGAAGAGGAGAAGGAGAAATTCTTCGGGTACATGGATCTGGCTTTTTCAAAGCTGACAGCACATGGCATGATGGTATTTGCCATCAGCAAGGAAAAGCTGCCGGTCAAGGAGATGACAAAGGAAGAAGTCACGGAGCTGGAGTTGCCCACGCCTTCCAATG
>JAIDME010000433.1 GCA_029050705.1 Acetatifactor sp. | reverse complement strand
GTTCTGTATGACGGTTCCTATCATCCGGTAGCTTCTTCCGAACAGGCGTTTAAGATGGCTGCGGTTCAGGCATTCAAGAAGGGGTTCATGGAGGCGCATCCCGTGCTGCTGGAGCCCATTGCAAGCCTGAAGGTAACGATTCCTGACGCTTACACCGGTGATGTTATGGGAGATTTGAACAAGAGGCGCGGACGTGTTCTGGGTATGAATCCCGTTCCCGGAGGAAAGCAGACTGTCGAGGCGGAGATTCCCGTGAGCTGTCTGTACGGCTATTGCACTGATCTCCGTTCCATGACCGGAGGCCGCGGGGAATACTCGTATGAGTTTGTTCGCTATGAGCAGGCACCCTCCGACGTGCAGGAGAAGGAGGTTGCTGCCAGAGCAGCCAAGGTTGCGGAGAATGACACAGAGGAATAAAACAGGAAATGCTTGACAGTCCTGTTAAAATAGGCTAAAATTGCCTATAACTTCAAACAGACAGGACGTAGAAGAGGAGTATTAAGGATTTCGGACTTTCAGAGAGCCGTCGGGCGGTGCGAGGCGGCAGGAAGACTTCCCCAACTGGCCTCGGAGTTCCCCTCGCGAAGCGGGAGAGCAGCTTATTCGGATGCATATTTACCGGATGCGACTTTCCGTGAGTAGTAAGGGGCGGCAGATACCGTTATCGATCATAAAAGTGCATGTGTGTAAAGGCCGAGGCTTGCGGGAAACAGAGCCGGATTCGGAGGAAATGACACATGAAGTAGAGTGGTACCACGGAACAAAGCCCTTTCGTCTCTATATGGACGAGAGGGCTTTCTATATGGACTGCGGCGGGAGCAGTCTGATGACAGAAAAGGAGGACACAAAAATGGCAGTACCTTATAACCACCATGAGGTGGAATCGAAATGGCAGAAGGTCTGGGATGACGAGAAAGCCTTCAGGACTTCCGATGATTATTCCAAACCCAAGTATTATGCACTGGTAGAGTTTCCTTATCCGTCGGGGCAGGGGCTTCATGTGGGACATCCAAGACCCTACACTGCACTGGATATTGTGGCGAGAAAGAGAAGGATGCAGGGGTATAATGTGCTGTATCCCATGGGCTGGGATGCCTTCGGACTTCCCACTGAAAACTATGCCATCAAGAATCATATTCATCCCAAGATTGTGACGAAGAACAATGTGGAGCGCTTCAAAGGGCAGCTTCACGCTCTGGGCTACTCCTTTGACTGGGACAGGGAGATCAACACCACGGACACGGACTATTATAAGTGGACCCAGTGGATTTTTTTAAAGCTGTTTAAGGCGGGGCTTGCATATAAGTCGGAAATGCCCATCAACTGGTGTACCTCCTGCAAGGTGGGACTTGCCAATGAGGAGGTTGTAAACGGAGTCTGCGAGCGCTGCGGCGCGGAAGTAGTCCGCAAGGTGAAGAGCCAGTGGATGCTGAAGATTACAGAGTATGCCGACCAGCTGATCCAGGGGCTTGACACCGTAGACTATATTGAGCGCGTCAAGGTTTCCCAGAAAAACTGGATCGGCAAGTCCACCGGTGCAGAGGTGGATTTCTCCATCACCGGGAAGGAAGACAAGCTGCGGATTTATACCACAAGGCCGGATACTCTGTTCGGTGCCACTTACATGGTGGTGTCCCCGGAGCATCCTCTGATAGAGAAATATAAGGATGAGATCAGAAACTATGAGGAGCTTGCGGCTTACAGGGAACAGGCGGCAAGAAAATCTGATTTTGAGCGCACCGAGCTTGCCAAGGACAAGACCGGTGTACAGATTGACGGACTTACCGCCGTAAATCCGGTAAACGGCAAAGAGATTCCTATCTGGATTTCCGACTATGTGCTGATGACCTACGGAACAGGGGCGATCATGGCGGTCCCCGCTCATGATGAGAGAGACTGGGAGTTTGCAAAGAAATTCGGTATGCCTATCATCGAGGTGGTTGCAGGCAGCCCTGTCAGCGTGCAGGAGCAGGTATTTACGGACGTGGCCACGGGA
>JAIDME010000432.1 GCA_029050705.1 Acetatifactor sp. | reverse complement strand
AGTATTATCAAAACCGGATGGAAGGCGCTGGGAGATTTTAAAGGCATGAAGAAAGAAATGAGGAATTGAATGAGAAATGGTAGTTATTTGATGAAAATTATAAAAAGAAATAAAGAGAATTTCATTGCAGGACTGCTCATGGCATTTTTATCTTTTGTTTTTTTGCTGGAGAGTCCATTGCATCCGTGGATTGGCGGGGATACAAGAACGGATTCCAGTGTCTTTAAGACGGTGGTGCTTATGATGGAGAGAGGTTATATGCCTTATAGAGATTCCTTTGATCATAAAGGGCCGCTTATTTACATATTAAATTGGATTGGCAATATCATCTCAACTTACCGTGGGTTATGGATTGTTGAATTTATCTTTATGGCGGGGACTTTTTTTGTGATTTATAAAATAGCCCGTTTAAAATGTTCCGCTGCCTCCTCTGTACTTGTGACTTTGTGTTCGGGTTCCTTGTTGTTTGAATATTTTGACGGTGGAAATTATACAGAAGAATACGCAATGATATTCATTGCAATGGCTCTATACAGCTTTCTTGATTATCTTATGAATCAAAAAGTAACAAAGATTCGGTTATTGATTTGTGGAGTTGGTTTTGGCGCGACGCTTCTTCTACGTGCCAATATGATTTCGGTGTGGATTGTTTTTTCTCTTTTTATATTTGTAAAAATAGTAAGGGAGAAGAAATGGGATACGCTGAAATATTTTGTGTTTTTGTTCGCGAGCGGCATGTGTATTGTTATAATTCCCGTTTTAATATGGTTGGCGGTGAATCATTCTTTAGTACCTTTTTGGGAGAACTATATCGTCTTTAATAAAGCATATATATCTGAACAGGGCGGCAGGGCCTCATTTACTGCAAAGTGGGAAGCATATATATATTATTTAAACACAAACGTGATTATTATTTCGCTTGGGGTTGTGGCATATATGTGTACAATAAAGGAAAAAGTAATCAATATGGTTTATCTGGCTTATATGCTGATTACATTGTTGTTTACATGCTTATCTGGAATGATGCCCCGACATTACGGGATGATTTTAGTCCCTATGATTTCCTATCCGATAGCCATTTTATTTGGTGAGATTGAAAAATTAAAATCTTCACAGGTGGCGCAGATGTTTTCTGTTGTTCTCAGAGTTTTTTTCCTGGCCGGCATTATTCTTCCAAGCTGGTTATCGCGCATATCAACAGTACCGAGAATCTATGAAAACAGAAACCATGAGAGCAAATCAGGATTGACTGTAACAGTAAGCAGTATAGTAAATAAAAATACAGATATAGACGATGCGATTTCGGTCTATGGTAATTGGGATTTGATATATGTGTTAAGCGACAGAAAGCATGCCACAAGATATTCGTATCAATTCCCTATTGGAAGTATAATGCCGGAAATCATGGAAGAGTATATGGAGGAGTTACATAAGGAACAACCTAAGATTATTGTAATTCAACCTAACAAGTATGATAGTAATATATCCGACTTCCTAAATAGGAATTGTTATCAGTTAATCTGGTCTCAAGATGAGAAAAACGGTGCGTTGATTTATATGAAATCTACACCATCCATTTAATGACTCCACAGCCTATTTTTGAAAAAAGGAGGGTAGCCCATCAAGTCATTTTATGACTTTTGGGACACCCTCTTTTTTGTGCTTTGCGATATTGTAACGGAGATAGACTATGGGCGGCATTTTTTCTGCGGGAGGGGATTCCAAATTCGGGCTGATTTGTGATACAGTAACATTATGGTGTATTACTATTCCTCTTGGATACTTATGTACGTTTGTGTATAAGCTCCCGGTATTGTGAATCAGTTTAACAGTCTGCCTCTGGAGAGCATGGAAGCCCGTGCAAAGTATACAGGGAAATCAACGAACAAGACGATGAATATTGTTTTAAAGACAGACGGTTTGATGAACAGCCGGAATGATTGATTTATGGAGGGAGAAAGCAGATATGACAAACAGAGAGCGCAGGGACGCGCAGATGGCATATATTTCGGATGACAGCGTTTTTGAGGAGCAAATGGTATGCAGAAGGATACTGCAGAAATTGAATTTTATGGACCGCTCCGATTTTGCAGGAATCAGAGAGGTGGTTAAGGAACTTCTGGGGAAGTCGGAGGATGCTTTTATCAATCCCCCTTTTTACTGTGATTATGGGAAGCATATCGAAGTGGGTAAAAACTTCTTTGCCAATTACAACTGTACACTGCTGGATGTTGCTAAGATAAAAATAGGAGATAACTGTCAGATGGCTCCTAATGTGGCGATATATACGGCCGGACATCCCGTACATCCGGTCAGCCGCAACTCCACTTATGAGTATGGCAAGGAAGTGACCATAGGCGATAATATTTGGATCGGGGGCAATTCGGTGATCTGTCCGGGTGTGCATATTGGGGACAATGTGGTCATTGGTGCCGGGAGCGTAGTGACAAAGGACATTCCCGACTGGTGTATTGCGGCGGGAAATCCATGCAAAGTGATTCGCAAGATTACGGATGAAGATAAACGCAAACTGTTCCGAGATGAGGAGATTGACGAGGAAGCATGGCAGGATATTCTGGAACGGATGGGGGTAAAAGTAATTGGAACGTAATGAAAATACGATACCGACGCATATTAAAGTGCGCGGCGCAAAAGTTCATAATCTGAAAAATGTTGACGTGGATATTCCATTACATAAGATTGTCGGAATAGCGGGGGTATCCGGTTCCGGCAAGTCTTCTTTGGCATTGGGAATCCTGTATGCGGAGGGTTCCAGACGGTATCTGGAGGCGCTCTCCACATATACAAGAAGGCGCATGACGCAGGCGGAAAAAGCGCAGGTAGATGAGGTGCTGTATGTTCCTGCAGCCCTGGCGCTGAGACAGCGTCCCGGCGTTCCGGGCATACGAAGCACTTTTGGTACGGGAACGGAGCTTTTGAATAGTCTGCGCCTGATGTATTCCAGATTGGCAGAGCATCGCTGCCCGAACGGGCACTATGTAAAGCCGTCTCTCAATGTTGCGGCAGGACAGGAGCTCGTTTGTCAGGAGTGCGGTGCACATTTTTTTGCACCGGGCGCGGAGGAGCTGGCGTTTAACAGTCAGGGGGCGTGCAGACGCTGTGACGGAACGGGAATTGTTCGGACGGTGGATGAAACAACGCTTGTGCCGGATGAATCCCTCTCCATTGACGAGGGCGCTGTTGCCCCATGGCAGACGCTTATGTGGTCTCTTATGAAAGATATTGCACGTGAAATGGGCGTTCGGACGGATGTGCCGTTTCGGGAACTGACAGAAAAGGAACGGGATATAGTTTTTCATGGGCCGGCAGTCAAGAAAAATATCATCTACCAGAACAAGACCAGCGGCGCGGCGGGAGATATGGATTTTACTTATTTCAATGCTACCTATAC
>JAIDME010000431.1 GCA_029050705.1 Acetatifactor sp. | reverse complement strand
CTCAAACACAGCTCCCAGATTTTTCTCCGTCTCTCCGATATATTTGCTACCGATCTGGGACAGGTCGATCCGGTAAATATCCAGCCCCAGCGCCCGCGCCAGGACCTGTGCCGCCATGGTCTTTCCTGTTCCGGGAGGACCGTAGAGCACAACGGAAGTACCATTTCCATAAGGCAGCTTCCTGCCGAATCCATAGCTGTCATTTACAACGCTGCGATAGCGGATACGGTCGCATGCCGCCTCTAAAAGCTCTCTGCTGCTGTCAGGCAGCTCCAGATCCTCCCAGGTGAACGGACTTTCCAGACGGGTGGCATACTCTCCGAATTCCGCGCAGCATTTCATCCTGATCTGCCTCTCCAAAAGCTCTTCCGATACCAGGAAGCCCTGGGGATCGATCTCTGCGTCCAGCAGGGCGCAGGACAGCACCTGACTGATTTTTCCCGGCGTCATATGGTATCTGGATACCAGCTGGTCCAGATCCACATCCTCCTTAAACCGTATTCCGTAACTTTGCGCAAAATACTGCCAGAACTTTCTCTGCACCGCCATGCCCGGCTGTTTCAGGGTAATGGTATACCAGCTGCCCTGCGTGGACAGCTTTCCCGGCCTCTGTCCCTCCGACCCGATAAAAATCAGATTCACATAATCCTGAAGAAATCCCAATATCCTCTGGATCCGCGGAAGCAATTCCCTCTCAAAGGGCATCCCGTCCAGATACAGCAGACTCTTTTCATAAATACATTTTAACACAATATCCTTTAGCGTCAGGTAAACCGCTCCGTCATCCTGTGCCAGAAGACGGCGCATATCCACGCACAACACGTCCAGCCCGGCTATGGAACCCAGCGACTCCATCAGGAACTTCTTCCCTGTACCTTCCATGGCGCAGAGATGGACGATCCCTCCGCGCTGCCTGCCCGACATAGTGGAAAATACCCGCATAAGCTCCTCAAGCTGTTCTGCATTGCACAGAATCTCTTCCATCTCCGTTCTATATTCCAGTACCTTTACATATGGCGACAGCACTCCCAGCTGCATGGGCGCCCCTGCCAGAATCTGAATTACCCGCCGGTTCAAGGACAACGGCCGTGACAAGCGGGACATATTGGCGGCCTCTCTTCCCGGCTCCAGCAGGAAACGGTATAAAAAACTGTCTTCATCCCACAGATGTTCCCGAACCTCCTCTTCCTCCAGAAACAAACCGCACAGATCGCACACCAGCCCCAAAGTAGGCTTGGCCACAGGCTGCGTCTCCTCCTGCAGAACTCCAAAGACCCTTTCATACTTCCGGTTCAGATCAACCGCCGCTGCCATAAGAAAGGCCGTAATCTCTCCAAAAGACAGCATTCCGCCCTCAAAAAATTCCGCAAACGGCAGAAAGCCTTCCGCACTGTTCTGACTCTGCTCTTTTGACAAAAGCAGCTCAAACACCTGCCGGAACTGCGCCTTGCCCGCAAACTCCGTCCTCCCATGAGGTTCCAGCGCCTTCATAAGCTCCCTGTCGCTTAACATACCGCCGATTCTCGATGCCGCCTCATCTCTATCCTGCTCTTTCAGAAACAGGGCCGTTGCGCACAGCATGTCCAGAAACCTCTGCCACTGCTGCCATTCTTCCTGCCTGTCCCTGAAAGGCTCTTTGGTACACTCTCCGAAATATGCTTTCACAATTCCTTCTATATCCCAGGTTGATTCTGCCATGTCACATACAGCCATTCATCAAAACCCCCATATCTCTGCCTGCTGTTTCGCAAGCTTATGCTCTTCATCAGGCTCCTGCGGTTTTTGCAAGTTCCTGCGGTTTCGCAAGTTCCTGCTGTTCCTCAAGTTCCAGTTGTATGAGCAGCTCCTGTAATCTCTTTTTGTATTCTTCTCTGATTTCCCGCCGCGTATCTGCTGCCTCTCCCGTCTCCTGTCTTTTTAAAGAACCGGGACCTTCCACTTCTTCCAGACAGATCACATAGCCATCGACTCTCTGATCCTGTTGTGTTTCCTCACCGTCCTCTTTTTCCGGCCCATCCCACAGAATCCGTTTTTCGGTGAGCGTGGCTTTCCTAAGCGGATTTACCACCTTAAATTTAGTGTTGGCCGGTATCAAAACCTCTTCTTCTCTCATATATTTGGACAAATCAGTAATATCCACAGCGCCTTTTCCATGCATTTTGTATTCAACCATTACCGCATTTTCCAGTCCTTCTTTCATAGCGCTTTTCACATAAAACTCCCATGCTCTGCTATAATTTTTCGAACTGCTGGTCAGAGATTTTAATGTAATATCTGCATTTCTTCCGGCTTTCAGGTCACCGGTCAGTCTTTGGCCCCGATAAACAACTCTTGTTTCGCTGCCTTCGCCGCCATATGCAGTGCTTTCAGATTCTCCTCTTTCTTCCAAAGCATCCTGTGCCATTCTGGACGAAATACGAATCAAATTAAAAATGGAATTTTTTATTTTCGAGTCCTTCAGCTCGCCGCGGAAAGCCTGTTCATATTTACGTGCCTGGAGAGTTATCTTTTTCCCGTTTTCATCATAACCCTCCTTATCTTCATCGTAAAGAGCCCGCCTCGAGATGCCGCTTCCATACTTCTGCCCCCTGTTCATTATCAGATAAGCGCCTGTGGTGTAAATGTTCAGAGCAAGCTCCTGCGCATCATTCCGTTTGACATTTGGTGAAAGTATGAATGAATCGTCAAAAAGATTATAGGTTTCTTCCAATCCTAACTCTTTCCTTTCTGCATTCACTATCCCTTTCTTTTGTGCATTCTCTTTCCGTTTCTTGCTCAACTCAATCAGCATAGTCTTGTAAACCCGTTCGTGGGGAAATTCCCCTCCTGGCGCAAACTCATGACGCAGCACCTCCACCGGAATCGGATCTACGGTCATATACATGGTGGCAGACTCCGATAAATCTTCTTTTCCGGTAATTCCCGCATTTTGGGAACCTATCATGATCTCATACAGAGAATGATCCTTGCTGGTTACCATCCAGGCGATCAGAGCCAGCCTGAAGTACAGCAGCTCTTTTAGAGAAGCCCCCATCAGCTTATAGGCTCCCAGCATCCGCAGAGTGGTTCCGGAAGGGCCTGCCGTCTGCAGCATTCCCTCTGCATTGACCTGCTTTCTCATTTCATACCAGGCTCTTCCTTCCTGCCACTGAAGCTTTCCATCTTTCATTCCATTGGCCTTCTCTCGTTCTGACAATTCAAGTCCAAGCCTGTTATAATGCGCTTCTCCCAGACGGTTATCCCGCCTATCCTTTTCGCTCCTCGTCTTTCTGGTAAATTTGCTGGAAATGGCTGCAACCCATGCCCGGTGTATTCCCTGGAAAAACCGTGTCAGCAGATTTCCCCTGCCCTGCTTCTTGTCAGATGCCTTTTTTAAGTCTCTGGCAATGGAATAGGTGTCAAACACATCTCCAC
>JAIDME010000430.1 GCA_029050705.1 Acetatifactor sp. | reverse complement strand
CATTCCAAAAGCTCCTAATCCTGAGTCCATGCAAAACCGATTTCCGCCGGCCCGCTCTCATAGCCGGTTCCCGGATAGGAATGATAAACCAGCCAATACTTTCCGTCTACTTTCTTAAGCTTCGGCAGGTCATATAACCCGTTGCCTTCCCTGAGCATCCATGTGGCCGCTCCCCCCACCCGATCCCATCTGTCAGTTTCCATCCTGCGCTTCAGGATCACTCCCTTGTGAGTCCAGTGGATCAAATCGTCGCTGACCGCCAGGGCAGACTGATAACCAATCCCGTCAAAACCCGTGTACAGCATATGAAACCGCCCTCCGTGCCAGAACACAAAGGGTATGTCCACTGCCCTGCCGTCAAACGCACCCTCCTTCCCCGAGCCGTGCAGCACGGGGCGGGGATAGCGGTAGGGCGTCAGGTACTTCTGTATGGCCTTATCCGTATTTTCTATCATTGTTCTTCCTCCGAAAAGCTGTAGCTATAGCAGCCGCTTCCTACCACGGCTGCCTCCGTTCCGTCAGGTCTTTGCAGGTGGGCGGTCACATTTGGCGGAACAGAAACCTCCACCTGTATCTGCCCGGTCTCCCGCCTCCATTCCACGGAAATCCGCCCGCAGGGGTGCAGCGTCCAGGCCTTCACCCAATCCACGCCCTTCTCAGGCCTGGGAGCAATAAAGATGTCTTCCAGAGTACTCCTGCCCCGGATCAGATCCATGCCCCCAAGAGAACCGTAAAACCATTCCTCTATGCTGCCCAGCATCAGGTGATTCTGGGATCCATGGGGCCTTGCGGGATCCGGTCCGTCCCATTCCTCCGTAAGCGTAGTTGCCCCGTTTACCACCTGATACCCGTAACCGGGAGTGTCCGTCAGATTCGTCATCTCGTTCAGCAGGTCTGACATACCGTATTTCATCAGAGCCGCCACCAGGAAAGGATGTCCCACATCCCCCGCCGTAACGGCAAATTTTCTCTTTTCCACGTCCTCCCGAAGCTGCTGTATGACCTTCTCCCGCATATCCTCAGGCACCAGCCCTGCCACCAGACTCATAGCCTGAGCGGCCTGGCTTCCGGTGGCATACCTTCCTGTCTGGCGGTCCAGAAACTGCAGATTATATTCAGTAAATACAGCCTCCATCCGCTCTCTGTACTCCCGTACATCCTCCGTGCGGCCTATAAACTCCGCAATCTGTCTCATCACATCCAGGTCATAATAATAGACACAGGTGGCCACTACGGGAACCGGCGTGTTCTGGGAATGAGGAGTGCAGGGACCGATATCCAGCCAGTCCCCCAGACCGTGATGCAGAACCTGATGATGCGTCCTGCTGCCCAGATAATCCAGGTAGCGTTTCATCACATCGTAAAAACGGCGGAGCATCTCCGTGTCACCGTATTTTTTATAGGCATACCACGGCCCCAAAATACAGGCGCTGCCCCACTCCGGGGAATCCACAAACCCCTCGTGCCACCGCCCGAACCCCGTCACATACTCCGGGCAGATATCCGGGACCAGCCCGCTTTCCCTCTGGGAGTCCGCCATATCCTGTTCTATTTTGCTGTACAGGTTCTGCACCTGCAGATTATACATGATGGAGGGTCCGATCAGATGCACCTGCTCCAGCCACCCCAGCTTCTCCCTGTGAGGGCAATCCGTAAAATAGCTTTTGGTATTGCTCAGGATTGCCTGCAGGACAATACTGTGGATACCGTTAAAAAGCTGATTGGAGCACTCAAATCCTCCCCCCTGCTCCAGATTCGGGTAGAGGAATTCCCCCGTCAGGCTCTCCATCATAACGGGCACATCTCCCATGGGTATGCCTCCCATTGACCCGTTTTCCTCAGACACCGACGCGACCCGGGCCTGCGCCCCCGTCACTTCCACATACCGAAATCCCGTATAGGTAAAGTCCGGAGCAAACTCCTGCTCCTTCTCATCACTTACTATATAATTCCATATGCAGTTCTGCCTTGTCATCTGTTGGTCCACCCGGCCATCCGCGTCAAGAAGCTCCCCCGGCTTCATGCTCACAAGACATCCTGCCGCGCTGCCGTCCGTTCGCAGCCGAATCCGCACCCAGCCTGAGAAATTGACTCCAAGATCATAGAGCCAGGTATCCCTTGAAACCTTTGTCACCTTCACAGGCTCATAGCGCCTCATGACCTTCATGGGCTCCATGGGCATGGCCTTCAGCTTTCCCCGGGGAGGCTCCACCTGCTGTACGGGCTCCCATTGGCTTCCCTCCCGATAATCCGCCTCCAGATATTCCTTTCTCATCAATCTGCCGTCAAAATCTTCTCCCCCATAGATGCAGCAAAAGCGGACCGGGCTCTCCGTCATCCGCCAGCTGTCGTCCGTGACGATCCGCTGCCGGCTGCCGTCCTCATACAAAAGCTCCAACTGTGCCAGAAACCCGCATCTGCCGTAAGAACGCTTATAATACACATAACGCCCTCCGGGCACATTGAACATACCGTCCCCCGGCTTCACTACGAGGGCATTATCCCCCTCCTGCAGGAGCTCCGTCACGTTGTAGGCCGTGTAAAAGCAGGTCTTGTTATAGTCGCTCCATCCGGGCTCCAGCACATGATCCGACACCCTCCTGCCGTTGATCCAGCCTTCAAAATGTCCCATTGCGCAGATATACAGCTTCGCTTTTTTCAGCCCGGCCCCGGCGGAGAAGGCCTTGCGGTACAGATGGTAGACATGGTCCTGTGTCTCACCGATAAAGCAGCCCTTCCAGTCCTCCGAGCCGAACAGGCCGGTTTCAAAGGCAGCGTTTCCGCATATTACCGTAATCCGCTCGTCATCCGGCTCTTCCGCGGTACTTCCGTTGTCCGGCCCGCCATCCGCAGCACCGTCACAGGACAGCCTGCACTCCACTCTCCAGGAGTATGTGCTGTCCGCTGTGAGCGGCTCTCCCTCATAGTGGATACCCGTCATGCGGCGGCTCTCCACATACCCGCTGTCCCAGCATGCCTGTCCGTTTTCCTTCCATACCTGTACCCGGTAGCCAAGCTGCCTGATATTTTTCTCCGAACCCTCTGCCCGCCAGCTGAACACGGGATTTTCCGGTCCTGCCGTCAGATTTTCCGACAGATGGTTCACCTTCATTCCACAGATCTTCATGTCATTTCGCCGCTCTTTCCTGAAAAAACGGTGTGATCTTTCAACCACACCGTTTCTTTTTCACTCCTGTTATCAGATATATCCGAAATCAGGTTATTTCACAGTTTTCTCGTTCATCATCTCAAGGATGCTGTCGAAGTCCTCATCGGTCTGGCTCTTGACCGCATTAACATATTCTGCCCATTTAGCATCGTCATCAATGTCATACTCACCCATGATAAACTTATCTGCATATGTGAGCAGCATCTTTGTACACACGCCGCCCCAGTTCAGCTGCGCCCTCATTGCCTGCTCCTCGGGGCTCAGATACATCACGGGAGGTCTGTCATAAGGAGATACGGAGTCAGGACCGCCGTTCACGCTGGTCTCAATCCAGTACTTGCCCTCGTAATATCCCCTGCTCTCGCTCCACCAGGGTTCAGGCTGAGAGGAAAGCAGTGTCATAGCGTCGTTGTCAAGGGGAACGAAGGGAATGCCGCTTCTGCAGACGCTGGAAGCCATCAGGCCGTACTCAGCGGACTTGGTAGCGGGACTCTCATCATTCATGATCTCGTCCACATAAGTCCTGGTGCCGTCTGCGTTCACCGTGTAGGTCTCGCCCTCGATACCCCAGTTCAGCCAGTTTACCATCTGATCGGAATACTGGTAGTCGATCATGGCTACCACATATTCAGGATGCTCTGTCTCAGCATTGATAAAGATGCCCATTCCCTGATTCAGGGACTTGCCGTCCTGTCTGGAACCCCACTTCCACGCCGTGCCATCCGGGCCGTCCGGCAGATAAGCCAGACCCCACTCCATGGTGGTGTCGGGATTTACATCCTTCATTGCCTTATTCCAGGTAGCCGCCATGCCGGACCACAGTGTGGGCACGATAGCGACCTTACCGTTGGTGGCCTTTTCATTGTTGTCATTGCCGCCTGCCGTACTGTACTCAATGTCAATATAGCCTGCCTCCCAGAGACTGTTCAGATAGCGCAGCATGTCGCGGAAATTGTCTTCAATGGGACCGAATACCCACTCGCTGCCGTTGTAATAAGCGCACTCCCAGGTGTGGAAGATGCCGGCAAAGCCTCGGAAGAAGTCCATGCTGTTGTTGGCGATGACATAGTCAAGACCAAGCTCGTCCTTCTTGGCATAGATATCCGCGCAGAGCTGGGTAAACTCATCCAAGTTGGTGGCAGGCTGCCAGCCGTTCTCCTGCAGAATATCAAAACGGTACGCAAATGCCGTCATGGACTGGGCGCCCTGAATATTGTTGGGGTTGTAGAAGCCATCCATGAAGTAGTACATGGAGCCGTCCTCGTTCTTCGCGAAATGCTCTCCGCCGTTGGTGTCGGCCATGTACTCAGGATAATACACCATGTAGTCCGTGTAGTCCGCCAGGTTCAATATAACCCCTTCTTCTCCGTACTCATTGATCGCCTGACCGATGGTGGAAGTGGTGACGTCCCTGATATCGAGAACCTGAAGCAGGGTCTTTTCCGTCTCCCTGTAGTCATTCCAGGGCTTAGTCACCCATGTAATATCCAGCTTACAGCCAAGGTATGCTTCCATCTTCTCCTGCCAGAGCTGCTGGAACCTGGTTCCCTCTGCGGACAGGTTGGAGACTGGTGCATTCACCGTGATGGACAGAGTATCCAGCTCAGGCAGATTAATACCGTTGCTGGCTGCCGTAGCAGACTCGTCAAACTTATCTACACTGGGAGTATTCGCATTGCTGTCTCCTCCCTGGTTCGGGGTTTCCTGATCCGAACCCTGCTGTGACTGCTGCTGTGTTCCCTGCGTTGAGTCCTGTCCGGAGCCTGAACCGTCATTGCCCCCCCCATTTCCGCAGCCTGCCAGAAGACCCATGGACATTGCCGCAGTGAGAGCCAGTGCAGTGAACTTGGTTACACTTTTTCTCTTCATAATTTTCCTCCATTCTTTTGATAGATTACATCTATATAAAGAGACACTTCCGGTCTCCTTATACCGTTCCTGCCGGTCATTCTTTATCCCTTGACCGCGCCTACCTGCATACCCTTGACGAAATACTTCTGTGCGAAAGGATAAGCCAGAAGGATAGGACCCATGGTCATGATGACGCAGGCATACTGCACGTTCAGCTGATTCAGCTTGCCGCTGGTGATCATTTCGTGGGTGTCGCTCATGTTGTCGATACCGGAGGTAAACACGATTCTCCTCAGCACCATCTGAATGGGCTGTATCTTGGTATCCTCCAGGTAGAGCAGGGCACTGAAGTAGCTGTTCCAGGTGCCCACCACGCTCATCATGCCGAAGGTCGCGTACAGAGCCTTGGCCAGAGGCACATAAATTCTGGTCAGAATACCAAACTCACTGGCTCCGTCAATTCTTGCCGCCTCACGCAGCTCCAGCGAAATTCCCTTAAAGAATGCTCTGTATACGAATACATTGTAGGCCGACACCGCCCCGGGCAGGATCAGTGCCCACCAGGTGTTGTAAAGTCCCAGATTACGGATCAGGATGTATCCGGGAACCGTTCCTCCGTTGAAGAACATGGTGATCAGCAGGAAGTAGGACAGGGGCTTCTTCAGCACGAAATCGGGCACCATCATGACATAGGCCAGAAGGGACGTCAGCGTCAGGGTAAGCAGCGCGCCCCCCGCCGCAATAATGATCGTATTCATGTAAGCCCTGAGAATATTCTCCTCCTTGAACAGCATCTTATAGCCTTCAAATATGATATCCTTGGGGTAAAAGGTCACCTGCCCCGTGACGATCATACCGTTCCCGGAAAGGGATATGGCAAGCACGTTCAAAAACGGATAGATAAAGATAACGGACAGCACAGCCATGATGATGATCAGCACCACATCAAAGGTTCTGCTCCCTATATAAATCTTGTTTTTTATTTTTTGTTGTTTTACTTTCGCCATCTGATTTTCCTCCTTTAGAACATGCTGTTATCCGGACTCAGCTTACGGGTGACAGCGTTGGCACCGTAAACCAGGACGAACGAGACGATCGACTGGAACAGGTTCACCGCCGTGGAGTAGGAGAACCGCCCTTCCTGGATACCCACGGTGTACACAAAGGTCGCGATGGTCTCGGAGATATTCCGGTTAGTGGAATTCTGCATCAGCAGGATCTTCTGGTAATCACTGTTCAGCACGCCTCCTACATTCATGATCAGCACAATGGTGATCGTGGGCAGGATGGCCGGGATCGCGATATGTTTCATCTTCTGCCAGCGGTTTGCGCCGTCAATATTCGCCACATCATACAGAGAGGTGTCCACATTGGTCAGCGCCGACAAATACAGGATGGAACCCCATCCGACGCTCTGCCAGACCGCCGACATGACATACATGATCAGGAAATTCATCTCCCCTGCGTTCAGGTTCGTCCTCGCCATGCCAAGACCCACACGCAGGTCGTTAAACAGACCGTTCATGGAACAGAAGCCGTTTAACATGGAACAGATGACCACCATGGAGATAAAGTGAGGTATGTAGGAGACGGTCTGCACCACCCTCTTGTACTTTCTCCCCTTCATCTCATTCAAAAGGAGGGCGAAGATAATGGGTGCGGGGAAGGTACAGCATACCGTGCTGGTACCGATCCTCAGTGTATTCAGAATGATCCGCCCGCAGTTCACGTTCTTGAAAAAGGTTGCAAAATTCTTATAGAAGGGATCCAGCCACGCGCTTCCCCACACGCCCTTGGATGCCTTATAGTTCTTGAAGGCTATCAGTATGCCGTACATGGGCATGTAATCAAAAATAAAGATAAACACCACCGGAATCAGCGCCATCAGCAAAAGCCCTTTCTGTCGCTTCACCAGTGTCCAGAAGCTTCTCTTCGGGACCGCCGCAACAGCAGTTTTTGATTTCTTTGCCATATTCATCCTCCCTGTAACATCAATTATTGACAGGCATCCTTCCTGTCCTTTTCATTTTACTGTCCAAAACGACTGTTTTGAATGGACGAAAATATAAATTTTTATGGAGATTTCACATTTTTTTCACAATCCTGGAAACAGATATGTGTAGTTTTTAGATTTTCTTAGTATTTTACATGTTGAAGGTGCTATGTTCACTGTATTATAATGAAACCTATGAAACAGCAAAAGACTTTTTCCATATCAATTACCCGGCAGTTTTGCATCATCATGTCTGCTTTTCTCATCCTGACCCTGGGGCTCATCCTGTACGGCGCATTCAGCTATACAAGGTTCCACCGGGATCAGCAGAAAAGCGGCCTGCAGGCTTATGCCGGCCAGCTGGCCAGGCACACACAGACTGCCTATGAGAGCTATGAAAATATATGCTACGACATTTCCTACTCTTCGGTTGTCCGGGACTTTCTGTCGGATTGTGAAAATGCGGCAGCCTATGGTCATTATACCCAGCTGAAAAGCCAGCTAAACCAACTGGCCAGGCTGAATCCCTATATTACAGATATCGCTGTTTACGGAACAGATGGCGTTTTTGCCTCGCTCTCCGGTTCCCAGACGACTTACCGGACTTTTTATGAGGCCATGACGGACTTTCACTTTCCCTGTCACGCCGTGGACACGGCTCCGGTGGGCGAAAAGATCTGCCACATCCTCACAGTGCCCGTCTTTTCCCCGAACGCGGAGACCGACCGCTGCCTTGGCGTGGTCTTTCTGGCGGTTGATCTGGAACAGCTTCTGTCCGACAACCCGGATTTTCAGCACAGCTTTGGTCTTTTTACCGTTCTGACCGATGAAAACGGCAGGCTTGTCTATGGGGACGCCTCCCTTTATGAGACTCTTCCCTCAGCCCGGAAGGAAGGTGACTTCCTCCGCATGACCGATGCCGGGGACAGTTCCCTCCGTTACCTGTGCCTGCCCTATGACATTACGACTGTCAATTGCAGGCTTTATATCTTTATGGAAGAAGGCCGGGCTTTTTACCCTATAGGACAGCTATCTGTCATCTCCCTTATGGAGACCGCCCTGATCATCATACTGGCTCTCCTCCTGCTCTTCCTGTTTTACCGTCCTCTGCTGTCCTCCTTAAGGCAGCTGACAGATCATATGAAATCCTTTGCATCAGGAGACCGGCGAATATTAAAGGATCCTGTCTGTCTGAATCATGGTCTCATCAGCTATAAGGAGATAGATGAGATTTCTCTGGCCTTCCGGGAAATGCTGGACGAGATCAATCATCTGAGCCATACTATCTTTGACACCAACACGCGGATGTATGAGCTGGAATCTATCAACCGACGCACGGAGATTGAGTTTCTCCGCAGCCAGGCAATACCCCATATCCTCCACAACACCCTGACCATGATCTGCGGCATGGCGGCGGAAGGGATGACCGACAATATCATCTCCGTCACCAGTGCTCTTGCCCAGGTCTTCCGCTACAGTATTAAGGGCAGTGACCTGGTCACCCTGCGGGAGGAGATGGAGATTGTAAAAGCCTACCTGACGATTCAAAAGGAACGCTTTGGAGAACGCTTCTCCGTACGCTACACTTTTCTGGACGATTCCGACGACTGCCTGATTCCCCGAATGATCATCCAGCCTCTGGTAGAAAATGCCATTGTACACGGAATCGAACCGGCCCTTCACCCCTGCGAACTGGTGATAGGCGCCGGTCACAACCCGGAACACGGCTATCTGGCCATCTGGGTCTATGACAACGGCGTGGGGATGCCTAAGGAAAACCTGGAACAGCTGCGGTCGGAGCTGGCTGCTGTCCCTGAGCCTGCTGCCGGCGAAGAGGATTCCCTGGCCCAAAAGCACAGATCCGATAACCGCAGATCCATCGGGCTGAAAAATGTCAACGCCCGCATGATCCTATACTACGGGCCCGAATACACGCTGCTTATCGACTCGGAAGAAAACGCGGGGACAAATGTCCAGCTCCGCGTTCCGCACCTTACAAAACAGGAGGAGCCCTATGTACCAGGCGATAATAATTGATGACGAAAAATGGATTGTCAAAAGCCTGATAGCCACTATAAAGAATCAGGAATATTTTCAGATTGTAGAAGAATTTTATGACGGTTTATCCGGTCTGGAATACATCCGCTCTCATGAGCCGGATCTGGCCTTCGTGGATGTCCGCATCCCCGGCATGGGAGGGCTGGACATCCTGCAGGCTGCACATACGGAGGGCCTAAAAACGCTCTTTATCATGATCAGCGGCCATGCCGAGTTCGCCTATGCCCAGAAGGCCATGTTCCACAACGCCATCGGCTACTGCCTGAAGCCTTTTTCCCGCAACGAGCTCCTGGACTCCATGCAGAAAGCCTGGCGCATTTTGAACGAGCAGGGGCGTGAAGGATCTGATACCTCACTCGATTCAATCCAGGATGGCTTTATTCCCAGGCATCTCACTTCCTCCCACAAGTCGGTGCAGGCCATGATTGATTATACGGAGAGCCATTACCGCGAAGACATTTCCATCCAGGACCTGGCGGAGCACTGCTCCATCAACGCCAATTATGCCAGCCAGCTCTTCAAGCATGAGACAGGAACCTCCTTCATCAGCTTCCTGACTGCCCTTCGCATGGAGCATGCCGAATGGCTTCTCTCCCACACCGCGGATCCGGTCTTTCAGATTGCCGCTGCCGTGGGCTACAGCGACTATTTTTATTTTGCCAGGGTGTTTAAAAAGGTAAAAGGCTATACTCCCACTTCTTACCGCAAATCATTGAAGGAAGAGGAAATACCCGAGCAGGAAAATTCATGAGATCTTTATCTCCCTGCCGGGATCTGTCTTTACGCTCTCTGATGCCCCTTCAGGTATCCGGCAGTTACTTCTGTCAGGGAAAGCAGCTGCTCCGCCTCCTGCCTCATGGCATAGGTAAGCTTATCTGCGGACAGCTTTCTTGTCGTAAGAGTGATGGGCAGCCCCAGCCGCTGCAGAGCATATTTTGCATTGACAGGGTAAGCGCTGTTCTCGATCAGGGAGCACATGGTCAGCAGTTCCGCCAGATGCCCCGCCTTCTCCGGCTCCTTTTCATAATTTTCGCAGAGCCAGTGATACAGGCCGGGGTGAAAATTCGCCATGACGCCGCTGTACCCGGCCGCCCCCTCCTTAAGCGATTCCAGCAGGGTTGCCGTGTTGGCATTATACAGCTTCATCTCCGTTCCCTTCAACACCCGAAGTTTAGCCCGGATACTGTCCATATGGCAGCTGGTATCCTTCAGAAAATGAAACCTGCCCGTCTGAGCGCAAAAAGCCGTCACCTCCGAGGAGAGTATCCTCTTGTAGGGATAGGGACACTCATAAAAGCCCAGGGGCAGTTCTTCCGGAAGAGCCTTCATAAGCACCTCAAGACGCTTTATGAGCAGATCGTCACTCTCCTCCTGAGCTGCCAGACGATTGGATATCAATATCAGGGCATCAATCCCTGTGTCCGCCATTCTCTTTAACTCCTCAATCTGCTCCTGTTCCGCACCCGCTATGTGCCCGGAAGCGATCACCGGGCGGTCCTTTGCCGCCTTTTTCACAAAGGAGGCAATCTCGCAGCGCTCCTCCAAGGTGAGGAAGAACATTTCGCTTGACTGGCACACGGCGAACAGTCCATCTGATCCGTTTTCAAAATACCAGTTCACAAGCGCTTCCAGCGCCCCATAATCTACCCGATTGTCCTCCGTAAAGGGTGTGAGCATCACAGGCCACACTCCGTCTGGGAAAAAATTTTTCATACGTTCTCTCCTTCTGCCGCTTCAAGCAGCACAAAAATCTATGTCATTACTTCACACCGTATAGTCTCGGCGGCTGAAGCAGGCCGTAGGGCACTACCTGGTACTCCTCCGTATAACCGCTGCCCTCGGTCCGGAAACACTGATCATTGGTTACGCTGCGCTTCCGGTCACTGAGATGGAAGGGTCCGAACAGATTTCTGGGGGAGCCGGACACCTCGATTACCAGTTTGTTCCGACCGTCCCGCAGGAATCCGGTAATATTCAGCAGCGAGGCCGCCTTCCAGGGAACCTCGATCCTCCGGCCATTCACTGTCACGCCGACACAGACTGCCTCATAAGCCTGCAGCTCTAAGTAAACTTTCCCGGCCTCCCAGCCGGAGCTGTCCACTTCATATTGATATTGAATGGAACCCGCGTAGTGTAAAAAGCCCTGCAGGGTCCAGTCCCCTGCATACAACTTTTTCGGCAGGGATGTCAGCGCCCGGTTTCTGGTCACGCCAAAGGCCCCGCACAGATAGCAGTCCTCCAGCTCCATGGCATTCCGATAATCACAGTAGAGTACCACCCTGTTCCATCCCACTTCCAGTTCCGACAGTGCTGTTTTTTTGATATCCCGGTCCAAAAGATATCCCTGCAGCCTCTGTTCCAGCTTATTTCCGTTGAAAAATATATCAAAGTTCTCCGGGTGCTCCAAAGCCAGGCTCACCGGCTTCTCAGGCTGCTCCTCCACAAAAAAGCATAACTCCAGCTCCAGCCTTTTCCCGTCGGAGGGATGGGGCTGCCCTGCCCATTTATAGCGCTGTACGTTGCCGTTTACATGCACCGGCCTCATACATAAGCGCTCCCGTACCTGCCGCTGAGCCTGCCATATGGGAAGCTCCTCTGACCAGTCTTCCTCTTCCAGCCGATACCTGCACCTGTCCAGTGTAAGGGTGTTATCCATTGTACAATCTATCTCCGCCTGCACGGGAAGACTGCAGAGCACCCTTGCTCCCCCGGGCAGTTCCGGACCTGCATAAACGGAGCCCGATTCTGCTGGTCCTGCTGCGAAGCATTCCGGCTGGGGCACAGCAGGATTTGTATATATTCGATAGAGTTTTGAATCCGCAGGGCCAAGGACTGCCGGGAAGGTCAGCGCGCCCTTTCGGTTCAGGCTTTCCACAGGCTTTACCTCCCCGTTCAGCGCATTCCACTCCTCCACCCTGTCCCCTGCCCCAAGGGCTACAGTAACTCTGCGGCTCCGGCTTCTGTCAAGGTTTACAAGAAAAAGTGTTTCATCCTCTCCTGTCCTTCTCTGCTGTACCAGACAGCTGGTATCCTCATTGCCGTAAATATCTCTCACGCTCACCGTCCTGACGGCGGCATCCTCCAAAAGCTCCAGCAATTCCCGTTTGTCCCCTGCCTTCCTGCAGCCGCATTCTTCCCAGAAGGCAGACAGTTCGCAGTCAGTCTCTCCCTCCAGAAGGCAGGGTACAGGCTCCATGACAATGAGCCTGCCTCCCGCCCGGGTATAGGCCTTCAACAGTTCAAAGGTGGGCCGCAGAAGCGTGTCAACCATCGGAAGCACCCAGGTATCGTAACAGGCCTCTCCGACCCGCAGATTTTTCCCTTCCACACGGGCATATTTGGACAGAAGGATTTCATCTCCCAGATCCATATCAAAATGATGAAGGCACATATCCTGTATCAGCCTGTTGAACTCAAAACCGTACTCATTGACTGCGGGCACATCCCTCTCATAACGACGCACAGGATTTCCATAGGGGCTGGCTCCCAGCCGGCTCCAGGCTGTACTGATGGGATGCAGGAGCAAAATCCGCTGCACGGGCTGTCCTTCCTCCAGCACTGCCCCCAGCCGCGCAAAATAGTCCTCCACCACATGAGCATGCTCCCACCAGGAGGTGTTATAATTCAGGCTGGGAGGATAGTCCCGCTTGCGGCACCCTGCCAGAGAATAAAGGGCCAGATGCTGGCATCTGCGGTTCACTCCCAGGACATACTGCCAGTCACCGATGTGCCGCTGCCCTTCAAAGGTAAACTCCCAGCCGGTACAGCCATAAGTTTCCGACAGCACCTGCTTTCTTCCCAGCTGGTGGGCCACACTGGCACACTGCTTCACCGTAAGAAATTCCTCCGTCTCCTCCCGCAGCATATCAATGCCCGGGACGTGCTCATACTCATACAGGGGCATAATGGCACCCCCCACCCGGACTGCAAGCCCCATCTTGTCCTCCTGGAGAAAATGTCCCGTCATGAGCAGTTCGTGGGCCTCGCACCATTGGCTTATGGTCTTCGCGTAGGACTCGCTGAATCGAAGCGCTATCATATACCAGTAATCATGCCTGATCTTACGGGACCGTTCTCCGTTAAAATACAGATAAGGTATGATATCCAGAGGATCATAGCCCCGCCTTTCCTCAAAATATTCCCCAAAGCCCTCGGTCCAGGGAATCCAGCTCCTCTCCGGCCGAAACCTGGTATGGTTATCCGCCAGACTGGGCTCATCTGTAAAGATTCCCTTCACCGTTCTGCCGAATTCCTCCCCGCAGAGTTCAAAGTATTTCTCATGGGTCAGGGCAATAAAACGCTTCACGCACTCAGGGTTCAGATTGTCCGGCGGCGCCTCCCCGTTGAACCACTCGCTGGGCCCTGATATCTCCAGACGAACCACAAGGCAGACCTCATTTTCGCAGAGCTTCTCCACATCCTGCCCTATCCGCCGCAGGGCAAAAAGCTCATCTCCTTCCACCTTTGCCGCATAAACCGCAAGAAGCTCCTTTTCCTCCCACACCTTACTGTCATACGCTTTGCACACCTCCAGGGTAAGCCCCTTGCAGCGATAAGCATCACCCCCGGATGTCACAAGCCCGCCCGCCGTGCCGGAAGGCCAGCGGTCCTCATCATAAAGCCAGGCGGACATGCCCAGCTCTTTGGCTGCTGCCACCCCGGCCAGAATGCACTGCCGCCACTCCGGCCCCATATACTCCGTCTCAAGGCCCTCTCTGGAGTGCATGAAAAAGCCCCCCATTCCCTGCTCCTTCATCTCCCGGGCCTGTCTTGCAATCTCCTCTCTGTCCAGCCTGCTGTTCCATGCCCAAAAGGGAAGCGCCCTCACAGACGCTTCAGGTGCTTCAAACTTTTCTCTGATAAGGCTCCTCTCACTGTCCCCCATTTATCCTCCTGCCTTCTGTCATGTGACGAAGTCACATTTGACAGAATCTCATCCTCTTAATATCATAAAAATGTCCACATATTTTATGACTCGTATTGTATCCTGGCAAAGACGATCCGCTCCCGCTTCCATGTGTATGTAATCCAGATTTCATTCCCGCTGCCGCAGATCACCGCCGGATAGGAAAACCCTCCGATCCCGTCCTCCAAAACCGCCAGTTCCCTCCAGGATTCTCCGTTATCCTCAGACAGAGATACCACAAGAGGAGTGCGGGGGCCTTTATGGTAGCCCGGCAGGTTCTCCGTGGGATTATGTACCAGCACAAGCTCCCCGCCGGGAAGCCTTGTCAGATCAATGCCGCTGTTATTGTTGGGAAGTCCCGTGTCATAGGCCAGACTCCATGTATGTCCTCCGTCCCGGGAATCGCTTCGGAATATTCTGGAACTGCTGCTGCGCAAAAACATATGAACCTCTCCCGCCTCATCCTGCCAAAGAGTCGGCTGTATCACACCCTTGCCGAAGCAGCGATGCTTTTCGTAAGGATAATGCACCATCTGAATGTTATATCCGGCTCTGCGCAGAGGCACAAATTCGCTTGCTTCCCAGGTCTCTCCCTCATCCCGGGAGATGTCCGCAAAGGCATCCCATGTCTCCCCTTCCAGAGAAGCAGGTGCCAGCACCGTTCCGTCCTGCAGACGTATGGGCTTATTCTTCACCGGTCCCCTGCCCCCGGAACAGTCCCCCGGCACAAGCTCCCGGGGTGCCGACCAGCTCTTCCCCTCGTCATCGGAGGAAATCACCCATGTCTTCCAGGTGGAAATGATTTCGCCTATCTTATAAAATAACAGAATCGTCCCGTCCAGCCTGCGGAAAAGGACGGGATTCCACATAGCTACCGCTCTGGCCTTCACCGCACACACAGGGCGTTCCCAGCCTTGCTCCCCTCTGCGGCTGACCCATATGGCCACATCCGCCCCCTTCTCCCAGGAACCGCCAAACCAGGCTGACAGGATCCTTCCTCCTGACAGTTCCAGCAGCGTGGAAGCGTGGGCGCTGTCAAAGGGCCTGTCCTCCTCAAAAATGAATTCCTTCTGCACTCCGGCAAGCTTCATCTCTCTTTTCCTCCCATACATCAGACAATTTTCAGCACATAAGCATGTCGGCAGGGCTTAAATTCCGGTGCTTTCACATGCAGACCCGCCGCATCCTGGTGAAATTCCAGCGGCTCATCAATTCCAGGCATGGTCACTCTGCCTGCTTTTTTATAGTATCTGCCACCCTCCCTCAGGGTACGGATATGAAATACACCATCCTCCGGCCACCCCATAGCGATAGCATAAAGATCAGTCCCGCAGGCAGTAAACCGGAAATCTTCCGCAGTCATGGCCTTGCTGCGCACATCCGCCGCGTCACCGTTATTCAACTGTTGGTTCAGCTTTTCCAGATCGTAGTCCGCATCCTCAATAACTGTAGGACCTTCCGCCGCCACCGAAAAAGGCCTGGTCCCATAGATGGCCTCCCCGTTCAGAGCCAGCCAGTCCCCCATCTGCTCCAGCACCCGGACTGCCTCAGGATGGAAGGAACCATCCGCATAGGGGCCCACGTTCAACAGCAGGTTCCCGTTCTTCGACACAATATCGCAGAGCTGATGAATCATGTCCTTAGCCGGTTTGTACTTCGGCTCCTGCACTATGCACCAGGTTACATTGTCCTCCAGCCGGTCATCCGACTGCCAGGGGAACTGCTGAAGCCCGGCAAACCGGCCGTTCTCCACATCATATACGCCTATACCGGCGGGAAAATCCTCCTGCTTATAGGTGATGATCCCATCCGCAACGCCCCCTGAACCGTAATAATGATCCGCCACGGCATAGCGGTATTTTTCTCCGATAATGCAGGTCCGGCTGTCAAAGTAAATCTCATCCGGCCCGTATTTGTCGATTACCTCCAGCACCTTATCCCGCCATATCCGGCAAAACTTTTCATCCGGATATCGATACGGCAGGTAACGGTTTGTCTCCAGCGGAAGCGCCGGACCGTAATACATTTCGTTTGCCGGATCGTAAACGTCCGCCTCGCTGTCCGTGGACATAAACCATCCCCACAGCCATTGATGGTGAAAGGTGGCCAGTGTTCTCAGCCCCTCACTGCGGAAGGCTTCCATGCACTCTCCCACCACATCCCTCTTAGGGCCATAATTTACGCTGTTCACCGGATTCACTTTACTGTCCCATAGGGAAAAATTGTCACAATGCTCAGTGACAGGTCCGCCATAGCGGGCTCCCGCCCGTTTAGCCAGTCTCGCCCACTCGCCGGCATCGAATTTTTCCCCCTTCATCATGGGATAAAAGTCCTTGTAGCCGAAATCATGCAGCTTCCCATATGTCTTCTTATGGTACAGGTTCTGTTCCAGACCTTTGGCATACATATTCCGGGAATACCATTCATTCTGGTATGCCGGTACACAGTAGGGACCCCAATGGAAAAACATTCCGAATTTCGCATCCCTGAACCAATCGGGAGCCGGCTTTTGCACAGCTGTCCAGTCAATATTTTCATTATCAATATGATCCATTTTCCGCCACTCCTCTTAAATTTACAGAATCTCCACCTCATAGAAGGACAGCGGCGGCAGATAGGTCGTCTCATCCACGGGGAGAACCTTAATGGGATCCGCCTGCCAGGCAAAGGAAAGCAGCGTTCTTCCCTTCGGCTCCCTCTCCAGTTCCAGATAAATGTGGTTCTTATCTTCCCGGTTACTGCGGATTGTCCTGACCGGCACCGGACCCTCCTGATCCTTCAGAGTAAAGCCGCTGTCAGTTCCAAGATTCGAAAATACCAGCAG
>JAIDME010000043.1 GCA_029050705.1 Acetatifactor sp. | reverse complement strand
CCCTTATTCTATAATCATTGCCCTAATCCAGCGAAATATGCGTTTTTGCCAGCTCCTCCAGGGCTTTCTTGCCTGCGATGACCTGATTCAGTGCACTTACATCACTGCCCAGTCTTGCGGAAAAATATTCATAACTATTCTTTTTTACGGAAAAAAGAATATCATGGAATGCTTTTTCTCTGTCCTGCTTTGTCCCCAGCTCAGGAAGATTTGTGTTAAAAAGTTCCGCCGCCTCATGCTGTTCCTCCTCATCCTCAAAGGTGCTGATGATGCCGGCAGGATTAAATTTTCCTGCATCCATATCCGCAAACAGCCGCTCCGCCACCTTCTGATACAGTTCCTCGGTAAAGTCCTCCGCCGAAATGTATTTCTTAATCTTCTCATAAGCCGGAGGCTCGTCCGTAATCCAAGTGAGTAAAAGCCGCTGGGCTCTCCTTGCACTTTCCTCCGGACTGTTCTTCTGCTGCACTCCGGTTCTGGGGCGTTCCACCGGCTTCGCAAGCCCCGTCTGCGCCGCATAGGAAACCACAAGCTTCCGCAGATTCTCAATGCCGATGAAATACTTTTCGGCGACCGCCTGCAGATAATTGTCCCGCTCCACATCCTCCGTGAACTCACACAGCTTCCTTGCTATCTCCCGGTGAAACTTCGTCTTTGACTCAGGATCGCTCATATCATGCTGCTCTTCCAGCATCCTGATCTCAAAGAAAAAGCTGTTCTCCGCCTGATCTATACGCTCCTGAAACGCCTCTTTTCCCAGCGCCTTCATAAATTCGTCCGGGTCCTTGTGAGGTTTCATATTAATGACCCTTGCGGTCAATCCCGCATCCCGCAAAATTCCGATGCCCCGCAGAGCCGCCTTCACACCCGCTCCGTCACTGTCGTAAGCCAACAGAACGGTGTCCGTATACCGCCGCAGCAGGTTCGCCTGTTCCGGTGTAAATGCGGTTCCAAGAGATGCAACTGCCTGGGTAAAACCCGCCTGATGCATGGATATCACATCCATATATCCTTCACAGATAATAATATTGCCGCTGCGGGCCGTTCTGGCAAAATTCAGTCCGTAAAGATTCCGCCGCTTGTCAAACACCGGCGTCTCCGGTGAATTCAGATACTTCGGCTCCCCGTCTCCCATGACCCGGCCTCCGAAGCCGATAACCCTGTTGTTCACGTCTTGGATAGGATACATGACCCTGTTCCAGAACTGACTCATAAGTCCATATCGCTCGGAAAAATTAGCAAGCCCGGCCTCTTTGATCAGGTCATCTTCAAAGCCCCTGCTCCGAAGGTATTTTACCAGCTCCTCGCCGCTCTTTCCCGCATAGCCCAGGCCAAAACGGCGCATGGTCTCGTCGGTAAGTTCCCTTTTTTGCAGATACCTGAGCCCGACGGTTCCGTGGGGTGAACGGAGCTGGTAATAAAAGAATTTCGCCGCCTCCTTGTTCACCTCCAGAAGCTTTGCCCGCCTGCCTGCCCTTGCCTTCTGCTCCTCCGTGTATTCCATCTCCGGCAGTTTTACTCCTGCCCGGTCCGCCAGCTGCTTTACCGCCTCCGGAAAAGAATAGTTCTCGTATTTCATGACAAAGGTATAGACATTACCGCTGACTCCGCAGCCAAAACAATGGTACATCTGCTTGCTGCCGGACACGGAAAAGGAAGGAGTCTTCTCTCCGTGAAAGGGACAGCATGCCCAATAGTTGCCGCCCTTCTTCTGCAGTCTGACATACCCTGATACCACATCCACTATATCGTTTTTCGCTCTGACTTCTTCCACCAGTTCCTCAGGGTAGTACATTTTACCTCCCCAAAAATGTAAAATATGTAAATTCCAAAATATCACAATACCCAGGACTTTGGTATGTATATAGTCTCATAAAGGGAAATTGCAAAACGATCCGTCATAGCTCCCACATAGTCACAAACCACCTGATCTCGCGGTTCTCCCTCAGCGAGCAGCTTCAAAAACTCATCCGGCATATCGTCAACATGCTTCATAAAATGCTGGTACAGCGTCTCGATCAGCACCTCGGCCTTGCCCTCCTCGCTCTTTGCGATAGGGTTCTGATAAACGTTTTCAAACATGAACTGGCGCATTTTCTTCATCGCCGTCTCTATTTGCTCTGACATACGGATATCATTCCGGCCCATGCTGTTAGTCACAATGTCATGGACAAAATGATCCAGCCGTTCGCTGGGCGTAGCGCCTATGACCTCACGGATTTCCAGCGGCACATCCCCCTCCTTCAGTATTCCCGCGCGCACGGCGTCATCCATATCATGATGAATGTAGGAAATTTTGTCGGACAATCTCACCACTTTCCCTTCCAGCGTGTGGGGCTTGCCGATGGTCTGGTGATTCAGTATGCCATCTCTTACCTCATAGGTCAGATTCAGTCCCTGTCCGTTCCTCTCCAGCCTGTCCACAGTACGGACACTCTGCTGACTATGCTCAAACCCAAGCGGACAGACCCTGTTCAGTGCCCGCTCGCCTGCATGGCCGAAGGGAGTATGTCCCAGATCATGCCCCAGGGCAATAGCTTCCACCAAATCCTCATTCAGCTTCAACGCTTTTGCAATGGTCCTGGCATTCTGTGATACCTCCAGGGTATGAGTCAGGCGGGTACGGTAATGGTCTCCCTCCGGAGACAGAAATACCTGCGTCTTATCCTTCAGTCTGCGAAAAGCCTTACAATGCAGGATCTTGTCCCGATCACGCTGAAAGGCAGGACGTATGTCACACTCCACCTCCGGCTTCATCCTTCCCCTGGATTCCATACTCAAAGAGGCATAGGGACTCAGATAATCCTTTTCACGCTGTTCCAGACTCTCTCTGATCGTCATGCTGCCCGCCTCCTTCCTGAATATTGATTATTCATCTCTGAATAGCCGTCTCACTTTATATATTCTGCACGAAACTCCAAAATCCTTTTATCTTTATCTCTTTTTATTATATATTTTTATCGGCAAATGTCATAAATGAATTCTGCGTTCTTATTCATGGCCTCCCGTGCCGCTTTCACGGGCGACATCTGGAACACATGCCACATTCCCGGATAGATATCCATCTTCACGGATACATTTGCATCCACAAACGCCTGATGAAGCCGCAGTGAATCGCTGAGCAGGATTTCATTTTCTCCCACCTGTATATAGGTTGGGGGAAAACCCTCAAAATCTCCATACAGCGGGGAAACCAGCGGGGTTTTCAAATCCTGTCCTTCCGCATAGGCAGACACCATCCGATCAATATAAGGCTTATTCAGTACAGGGTCCAGAGACTCCTTGCTCTCGAAGGAATCCCCCGAGGAAGTCAGATCTGTCCAGGGAGACATCAGCACCAGACCTCTCGGCAGCAGCCTGCCTTCTGCTTTCAGCTTCAGGGACAGGGCCAGAGCCAGATTTCCTCCTGCGGAATCTCCTGTCAATATCACGTCCCTCGCCCCATATCCAAACAGCATCAGGTAATTCCAGACCTTCATGGCATCCTCCAGGGCTGCCGGATAAGGATTCTCCGGTGCCAGCCTGTAATCAAAACAAAAAACATCCATGGACGTGGATGCGGCCAGCTTGGAGGTCAGGGTTCTGGCATAGAGGCAGCTTCCTGTGGAGTATCCGCCCCCGTGACAGTGCAGTACCACATATTTTTTCATGTGTGCCCTGTTTACGCTGACCCACTCCCCATAAATACCATCTATATCAACTTCCCGGTAACTGATGGATTTTGTATTGCCAAAGATTGAGCCGATCGCATCCTGAGACTGCCTGTGCTTCTCCAGGTCAGGGTGCTCCACAAGGCCGTGGGCCCGCTTGATCAGGTGCATTAGATTTTGGTTTCTTTTGCTCTTAGTATTTTCCATCGCTTTCTCCTTCCACTTCTTCCTCTACTTCCTCTAAGCTCCAAAAACCTTCGGCTTATCTTAAAAGTGCAGGCGTCTGCGCACTGCATTGCGCAGTCTTCTGCGGGACAGCAGCGTAATGACCGCAATATCCAGAATGCCGCACACCGTCAGTACCACTGCGGACCAGCTCAATGCAATATGTCCGCCCACATATCTGTCTATCAGGATTTCCAGCCCCATACAGAGCAGTCCCAATGCCGTAAAAAGGTACAGTGATACCGTCAAAAAAGACCTCGGCAGCCTGCGGACACAAAATGTAAAAATCTCGGCCAGCACCGTGACCAGCGCCGTTATGGGAATTCCCAGCCCCCAGAGCCAGTTCCTGCTTCCCGTGAGATAGGACAGCATAAACAGATACAGCGCTATCGCGCCGCCGTCATACAGCAGCGACACGTACACCGGCTGCTTTGTATATATGACTGCCGGAATCATAATGACCCACAAAACGATGCAGGCCCCGATAACTGCAAGCGACCAAAGCGCTCCCTGAAAGACAAGGGCATTCAGGATGCCGCAGGTCACGGCTGTGGCAAGCACCACCATGGATATCAATATTCCCAGATCTTTTCTCTTTACCGGCTCCACCTGTCCCTTCTCCGTTGGAAACGGGCGCTGTGCCAAAGCCATTTTTTCCAGTTCTCTCGGATTCAGCACCGGCGTATTGCACAGAGGGCATTCTCTGGCGGAAGCATCCAGCTCCACGCCGCAATTTACACAATATGACATATCAATCCTCCACTCTCTCCCGATTGCTCTCTATTCTGACATGAATGCCATCCTGTACCAGCCTGCGGAAAAAATACCGTTCCACATCCGCCTCAATAATACTGCTGGCAAAATTTACGGTCAAAACGTCCCCAAAGCTGATAATGGCACAGTTTGTCCTTCTGGAAAAGGGCTGCCCCATATAGATGTCAAATCGCTCTATATAAGGCATCATACCCGTGGGCACCTTCATAGCCCCCATGTTAGTCAGCCCCGCGGAGGAGTTTCTGTCCTGCACCTTTGTGTAGAAGGTTCTGACCACCAGGTCCTTCAAGAACAGTGGCACCACCCGTATTAACGGATGTCTCTGGGTGGCTGCATTGGTGGTAATATCACCGCGCAGAAGTTTTTCATTAATATAATAACGCATGTAATTGTGCACCTGGACCACTATTTCTTCAAAGGTATAATCTCCCAGCCTGGGATCCACCCCCGGATAAATCATAGTGATAAAGTTGCGCAGCGTGCCTGAGGGAAAGAATCTGCGCAGGTTTACAGGCATGGCAATTTTCACCGGGCGCAGCCGTTTACGGTTTTCCTTCAGCTGTTTTGTCAACAGCGCCTGAAGCAGTACGGCGTTCAAATATTCCGTAATGGTGGCCCGATACCTTTTTGCCACATCCATGACCTCTGAAACCGACATAATACCGTCAATGATATTCAGCGTATAAAAAGGCTCCGCTGTTCCTCTGACACGGTACGCCTTCTCCTGCAGCCTGGGAGGGCAGACCTTCGCATTGGCATACCGCATATAGGCATCCTCCAGCTCCTCGCTGTCCGGCAACTCGTCAATATCCAGAACAAATCCTCCGTTCTGGATCTCATCATGTCCCAGCAGCCTCAAATAAGTCGCCGTCAGCGTCTGCAGCACACACATTCCGCCGGTGCCGTCTCCCAGACTGTGATGCGCCTCCAGGGCAATCCGGTTACGGAAATAATAGACCCTGATTAAATAACGATTGTTCGCTTTGAAATGCATGGGCTGACAAGGGTTTTTCACATCCTCCTGCACAAATGGTCCGGGGCGGTCATTTGGCTCCAGATACCGCCAGAACAGCCCCTTTCGGATGGCCGCTTTATAGGTCGGAAACCTTGGCAGTGTCATGTCCAGCGCCTTTTGCAGCACCTCCGGCTGTATCTCCTCCTTCAGCACTACCGACAGTCGGTATACCGAGGAAAAATCATGTCTCTGCAAAGTAGGATATACAATGGCAGAGAGATCCAGCTTGTACCATTCCCGCCGCCCGCTCTTCTCCTTATTTTTCCTTCTCTCCATAGAACTCCTTACTTCTCCGATTTTCACTAGAGCAAAAAAGAGTGCTAAGCATGATACTTAACACTCTTGTATATGCAGGAAAAGAGACTTGAACTCTCATGGTATTGCTACCACACGGACCTGAACCGTGCGCGTCTGCCAATTCCGCCATTCCTGCGAACAAATTGTATTTTACATGATTTGTTCGCAAATGTCAATATAAATTTTCAGGTTTCTGAAAAAGTTATAAAAGTTTATCCTATAGCTCCCGCTGCACAGAAGAAAAAGGATACGAACCCTTCGGAACAAACTCCGTCTGATTCGTATCCTGTATACTCTTATTACTCGTAAATTCGATTACATGACACCAGTGTAACCGGAACTCCCCTGTACATTATATGCACCGGCAGCCGTATAACCACTGGCAGCATTTGCCTGTGTATTCATATAGTAATCTACAAGCGAAGCATTGGTAGCAACAGAAGAACCATAGTCCTTAAAGAACTCCTGTACCTTGGACATATCTGATTTTTTGAATGTGTCCTCATCAATCGTCATTTTGCCCTTGGCATCCACACTGATTCCAAACTGCTTCAGCACATCCGCATTCTTCGCTGTCTTCTCCCGAATAGAGGACAAATTCGCTACCACACCGGAATTCGAACTGGACTCGGCAGTATCAAACATACCGTTGTAATTGTTTACAAAGCTCTTTGCCATAGCAAAAATCTTCTCAACATCATACTTTTCAGCGCCGTCCTTATCCTTCACCTTTTGATATAATTCATCAGAAGCAAGCGCTTTACCGTCTGCCTTGAGCCCGGCCGCACTGGAAACCGTCGTCTTGTTCGTCTCCGTACTATCTGTCTTATCTGCCTTGTTAGTCTTATCTGTGCCGGAAGCGCCACCCGCAAAGTGAACGCGGGATGAAAGCCTGGAACCATAACTCATAATGTCTTCAGAAGAAAACAACTCCTTCACTTTAGAAACATCCGCAGATTTCAACTTGGTCTCATCTACTTCAAGTGTTCCGTTTGTATTGACTCTGACACCGATTTCCGAAAGCTTACCGGAGTTTGCAGCCGTACTGCTCATCATATTTGCTACATACGACGTTTTGCCTGTCAGTGTGGAACCCTTTGCCGCATTCACAACATTATTATAATCCGACACGAAACTTTTCACGGCAGAAACCACCTTGTCTGAGGCGCTCTGACCGTTTTCCGTATCTGTGTAAGTCGCGCTGTTCTGCAGCGTTGAAATGGATTTATTCAAGCTTGAAAGTCCTGATGTCAGATTAGAGTTCGCCGTCTGCACATCTTTGGAAACCCTCGGATTCTTTTTCTCCTCTTCAAGCTTCTTAAGAATATTTTTTGTGCTGCTCTTCGTGCTGCTGGTCGACGTACCTGAATCCTGCCCTGTGGAATAATAAGCCTTCATAAGCTTGCCGTAGCTGCCGTTCTTGATGCTTGCATAATCTGAAAGGAAATTCAGATTTGTCGCTCCGCCGCTACCGGACGAAAGACTCTGGAACAAATAAGAACTATCCTGCTTCGTACCTACGTCAATACCGATTCCCATAGTCATCACTCCTTTGAATAAAATGTGGACTTCCATGTCCCTGCGCCTGATATATTATATCATCGCAAAATTCCTTATAGTTACTGTTAGTGTAACATACACATTTCAGGATTGCAAGATAACCTGATAAAAATTTAATGACCTGTCTGCACTCCGTTTACATAAGTGTCCGTCCGTTCAAGAATCTCGCGGCCGTCCTTCTCATCATAAGAATATATATTCTCTGTGTACGACTTGGTACTGCTGTCATAATTGATAACATCTGAGTAATAGATCAGCTTGTTATTTTCATCATAATACTCAACACGTATTAACGTGACACCATCATCGGCATAGATAGAAGTCGTATGCCCGATGCGAGAACCGGCAAATCTGTCCTCGGTCTGACCTTCCGACACTTCGGAAAGTGTCTGGTTTCCGGATGGCTTCTGAACCGCCTGGCTTCCGGACACAGCAGAACTGTTTCCCACCCGAGCCGCACTTTGAACAGTACTGCTATCAATTGCCGCCGCAATATCCTCATAGCCGGCTGCTGTTCCCGCGGTACGATTTTCCTGCACTCCATATGTCACATAATGAGTGACGATAGCCAGAACATCATCCCCGAACGCATCCATGATATCATCATAGCTCTCTGCATAAGTCAGCGGGTCAAAGAGAACCCCTTTTGTCCTTCCCTCATAAACACCTGCGGTCAGATAATGTTTTATATAAGCATTCTCGTCATCCCCGAAAGCCTCTTCCAGATCACTGTAAGCTGCCCTGTATGCCTCCACATCAAGGATAAGTTCTACCTGCCTGCTCTTCTTCAGGCGATTTACATACTTGTCTGCAGATGACTGCGCGGCGGAAACATTCATAGTCATACCAAAAAACACAGCCGCAGCGGCACTCACCATAATCATTCTTCTAAACTTCATAATCTCACCTTTCCTAAATGAATAGCTGCAATTTACCAACGGTCTGATTATATTAATATAATCGACTGAAATGCCCTGAAAATTTATAGATTATATGAAAATATTTACAACATATGCCTTATTCTAACGAATAAAGTTCGTCCTTTCAAAAGGTTCTTTTTCCGGAATACCGTACTTTTCTTTCCCCAGTGCTATACTCTTCATCAAAAAGGCCATATTATGTGCAAGAGTCCGCATCATCTGCAGGCCTTCCGCATCCTGCTCCGCCTCTCCTGCCGCCGCGCCGTGAATACCGTTCCAATATTGCCCGGAGGCAATGGGCATTCCCGAAATACCGAAAAATTTATTCAGTTCATCATAGGTTGCCGTAAGTCCTCCGCGCCTTGCCGCAGCCACTGCCGCCCCCACCTTCATGGTCTTGCTGAAGTGGGTGCTGTAAAAAAGTCTTGTCAGAAAAGCAACCAGTGTGGCGTTTGCAGAAGCATAGTAAACAGGACTGCCCACCACAAGCCCGTCGCACTCCTCGAACTTTTTCGCCGCTTCATTTACCGCATCATCAAAGACACATTTTCCGTTTTTTGCACATTGCCCGCAGCTGATACATCCCCGGATATCCTTGTTGCCGATGTGCAGAATCTCTGTTTCGATTCCTTCTTCCGCAAATACCTTCTCCATCTCGTGCAGGGCAACATAAGTATTCCCCTTTCCGTTTGGACTTCCGTTGATCATTAATACCTTCATGCTCAAACCTCCGTTTCCTTTTTTATAAAGCTGCTATTTAAATTTCAAATGAAAAATGGCGGATTCCCACCGACCTTACAGTGTTCTCCGCCATTTCCCTATGCTTTCCCGAAGTGGAAGCAAGGGGGCTCGAACCCCTGGCCTTTCGCGTGTGAGGCGAACGCTCATCCCGGCTGAGCTATGCTTCCATGTAACTTATTGTAACACGCCGGGGAAAAAAATCAAGAGAAAATTTTTATCAGTTCAGCCCCCCTCATGAAATAATTTGTAATCAGCGCTTTGTGTGCTAGCACCCACACACAGCTTACAAATTATTTCATGGCTGAACTGTAATTATATCTTCATCGCTCTGTCCACCGGCACCGAGCAAACCACTCCTCTGGCCTCCGAGCGCAGTCCGAATTCTTTGTTCACTTCCTCCATGATCTGGTTTCGTACACTGTCCGGTGCCAGGATAGCAATGATCTCTTTCTCCTCCTGAACCTGCAGAGCCATTACCTGCTCCACTCCTTCAAGCCTGGCACGAATCACGGTCCCACCTGTAGCCCCCGCCTTTTTCGCGGTCTGCATCACTCCATCCGTGTAGCCCTGATTGACCGTAATCAATATTAGACTGTGGTGATATTCACTCTTCATCGCACTCTCCTCCCCCTCAATTTCACTGTTCTCAGTCTGCACTGTCTGCACAGTCTGCATCAGCAGCTCCGCCGCTATGTTGTTGATGGCCGATGTGGACAATAACATCATCAGCCCGTTATAGCCCATGCCTGAACTCAAGTCCTTTGTAAGTTCCGCCGCCAGCGCAGCTACCACTTTGCGGGGCGCATAACTCAGTACAATGTCCTTGTCACTGCTGCCAAGGCCCAGTATATCCATCATCTCAGAGGACGCCGTTCCCTGGCCCACACACTGCATATGGAAGCCGATGTTCCTTTTGTCAAGCATTTCAATATACGCTTTTGCCTTGCCACGCTCTATGATGGAAAGAATCACCATTATCTGATTCTGCCTGCCTGCGCTCACGCTTCCACCTCCTCGCCGTCCTCGTCATAATACAAAATGATGTCTTTTATCTGGCTCATCTCATAATGTGCCTTTGCAATCCGTCTCTTTCTCTGTACATTGCTCCACAGTCCCAGCACCTGGATCGTGATAAGAGGTGTCATTGCCACCATCGCCACCAGACCAAATGCATCTGTCATAACGTTTCCGCCGCAGGCTTCACATGCCCCCACGGCAAAGGGCAGCATAAAAGTAGTGGTCATGGGACCGCTGGCAACACCGCCCGAGTCAAAGGCTATGCCTGTATATATGGGAGGAACAAAAAAGGTAATGGCAAGTGAAATGGCATATCCCACTATCAGGAAAGGATAAATGGAGATACCCGTCAGCACCCGAAGCATGGAAACTCCCACCGACACGCCCACACCTATGGACAACGCACGGCCTATGGACTGCTGGGATATGGCACCATTGGTAACCTCCTCCACCTGTTTTTTCAGTGTATGTACCGCAGGCTCTGCTGAAACCACAAAATACCCCATCAGCATGCCCACTGCAATCAGCCAGTACTTATTTCTCCCTCCGGCAATCTCTGCGCCGATAAGCCTGCCCGCAGGCATAAAACCTGCATTTGCTCCCGTGAGGAACAACACCAGACCGATATAGGTATACACCATGCCCACACTGATTCGAATCATCTGGTGCTTATGAAATCTTCTGAAAGCCAGCTGAAATACCAGAAAAACTCCTACAATGGGCAAAAATGCAATCACCACTTCCCTCGCGTATGTAGGCATTTCTCTCAAGAAAAAGAGAAAGGCATCCTTTGTGGTGAGATATTCTCCGAGAATAGTCTGTGTGGTTTCCGGCGCAGGCGAAAAACAGATGCTCAGGATCAGCACCGAAAGAATGGGGCCGATACTGCACAACGCCACAAGACCAAAGCTGTCCTCCCCTGAATGCTTGCCGCCTTTGACAGACGCCATACCTGCGCCCAGAGCCATGACAAAGGGAACCGTAATAGGTCCCGTAGTGACCCCGCCGGAATCGAAGGCTGTTGGAATAAAATCGCCGGGCGCGAAGACAGCCAGCACCATGACCGCTATGTAAAATACCAGGAGCAGCCTGGACAGAGACATGTTTTTTCTTGTCCTCACCATGGACAGAACGAGAAAAATACCCACTCCAAGCGCCACTGACAATATCAGCACCAGGTTCGGGATAGAGGGAACCTGTTCCGCCAGAACCTGCAGATCCGGCTCTGCAATGGTGATCAGCGCCCCCAAAATAAAACTTACAATGATTGCGACAATAAACTTTTTTGATCTGCTGATCTGTACGCCAATGCCCTCACCCAGTGGCTGCATTGACATGCCGGATCCTATGGTAAAAAGGCTCATACCAAGAATCAAAAAAACTGTTCCGAAAATGAACAGTACCAAAATGCCTGAATCTATAGATGCCAGGCTGACACTTAAGACCAGTACGATTGCCGCTATGGGCAATACAGAACTGGTAGACTCACCGATTGCTCCCCTGATAAATCTCACGCAGTTTCTCCTTTTTTACTGTTATAGATTAATCATACCAACTGCATAAACAAAAGTCAAATCAAAAGCCTATATTTTCTGCTATACAGAAATAGAACTTCCCGGCGTCCCATCCTGTGATGGGACGTCTTTGGAAGTTCTTTCCACACTAGGCAGTCTCGCTCATCTTCAGCTGGGCGTTCACCAGCCCGTAGTAGATACCTTTCTGCTCCAAAAGTTCGTTATGAGTGCCGATCTCCGCAACACCATGCTTGTCGATGACCACCAGACGGTCCGCATTCCGCAGAGTAGAAAGCCTGTGAGCGATGGCAAATGTAGTCCTTCCCTTTACCAGCCTGTCAAGCGCCTGCTGAATCAGGAACTCGCTCTCCGTATCCAGCGCTGACGTTGCCTCATCCAGAATCAGGATTCTGGGATTGTTTAAAATTGCTCTGGCAATGGCTATTCTCTGACGCTCACCGCCTGACAGGTTATAGCCATGCTCTCCCACATATGTGTTATAACCGTCGGGAGTCTTGCAGATAAAATCGTGGGCATTGGCCGCCCTGGCCGCCCGGATGACTTCCTCAAGGGTGGCATCCTGCTTTGCAAAACGAATGTTTGCCAGTATGCTCCCCGAAAACAGGAAGGTCTCCTGCAGCACCACTCCAATCTGGGAGTGAAGACTCTCTGTCTGGATGTCTCTCAGATCACATCCGTCCAAGGTAATTCTGCCCTGATCCACGTCGTAAAGACGCATGATCAGGTTGATCAATGTGGATTTTCCCGTGCCGGAAGCTCCCACCAGCCCGATCATCTCTCCCGGTTTCACCGAAAAACTGATATTCTCCAGCACCGGCTCATAGGTCTGGTAACCAAAAGACACATTATCAAATTCAAAAGCCCCCTCAATGGGGAATGCCTTGCTGTTCTCTTTATCCGCCAGCATAGGCTCTTCATCCAGCACATCGTAAATTCGGTTCAGACTGGTCACCATCTGCATCACCAGACGAGGCAGATGTGTCATCCAGCTCAAAGGCCCAAACAGGTATCCGTTGTAGGTTACGAACTGCACCAGCCGTCCTACTGTCATATCTCCCTCCAAAACCTCAATGCCGCCGAAATAAATTGCAATATAGGTTCCTATCCCCAGCAGAAAGGTCAGGATGGGAAAAAACGCCGCCCAGAAAGTTTCATTCTTTTTTTGTATGGCTGCAAACTCCCGCGTCTTTTCGGTAAACTTTGCGCTCTCCCGCTCTTCCTGTCCAAAGGATTTCACAATTCGCATACCGGAGATAATGTCCTGCAGGTTGCTGCTCATATCGTCAAATTTCAGCCACTGTCTGTGAAAAATTGTCCGGATGTGATGCCAGAAAGCCCTTGTTACCACAAACACCACCACTACAAACATCAGGGACAGCAGCGACATCTTCCAGCTGATGATAAACATCATCACCAGAGATACCACCATAGTTACCAGAGTGGAAAACATATCGCCGAATACCTCTTCCATGAACTCACGAATCTGTCTGGTATCCCGGGACACACGGTTCATCAGTTCTCCCGGCTTCCTGTTGTTGATAAAGGAAAGGGACAGAGCCTGAATCTTATAGTATAGCTTTTTCCTAAGACTCATGCTGATGGAGGCACCCAGTCTTGCACAAAACCAGTATCGTCCGACCCCTAAGGCTATCCCTGACACCATCAGGAAAAACGAAATACCGATAAACCACCAAAGCTGGGTGTAAGTACCGTTTCCGTCGGAAAGAGCCTCGTCAATAAATCGGCGCTGCACCATGGGGGATATCAGATTCACTGCGGCAACGAACAAAAGCATCACCGAAAGTAAAACCAGCCTTCCGGTAAATTCCCCGCAGAGTGCCATAAATTTCCTAAGTATATCCGCCTTGCCGTCACAGTAAGGACACTTGCTCGTCCCCGGCAGGGCGCGCCCGCACTTTTCGCAGTATTTTTCATATTCCCGGCTGGTGACACGGTCTGCGTCGGAAAGTTCCCTGCCTTCTTCGACCGCGTTGATAATTGTCTGCGCTCCCCTCGCTACATAGGCCACTCTGATAATGTGACGCATGGAGAACCGCGCCGCGCAGGAAGTGCTGCCATCCTTGCCAAACACCGTGAGTATACCACTGTAGACCTGGTGCTCGCACTTGACCTTCTCGCAGTCCGCCAGTTCAAACTCCGCTGCCTTTGCACCGTCCGCCAGAACTATCAGCCGTTCCTCAGTCACCACGATCCAGGCTGCATCCGTATAGGCTTCCTCCGCCTGCTTCTTTCCGTTGTCAAACCTCAGGTCCACGGGCACGCTGTACCAGACAGTCTCTCCGTCCCGCAGTTCCAGTGCCTTCTGCTGAGGCTCGCTCAATGTGTATAATAATTTCATAAATAAAACTCCTTCTTAACAAACTCCTTCGGAGCCGCTTGGTTTTCCTCGCCTGTTACCGTTCACAACCGCGCCATTCGCAAAACGCACCTGCGGTGCTTCCTCGCTGCCTTGCAGCTATTTTTGCTTATATAAAGCTCAACATAGTTGAGCTTGCGCTCCCCCGTCAACCTGTCAACTCAAATTTTCATGCAAGCATGAAATTTGAGCCTAACAGGCTGACGTGTGAACTGTGTTGTTAGATGAACAGATCCAGCTTCTTGCGCTCCATAACAGTCAACGCATACAAATCCGGCAGTTCATATCGGTTACCGTCAATATCCGTAATCTGGTATCTGGCTCCGCCGATGTTGATGACAGCATCGCCGCCCATGTGAGTGGTAAAACGGCATGTGCCAAAGTCTGTCATAACATGCCAGTAGGCATATCCGTACTCATCCTTCACATCCATCACCTTGCGGATGACCGGCATAAAGTAGCGCAGGCGCACCTGCTCACGAATCATATCCTGCACATCCGCTTTCATATCCTTCAGATTCCGGATGATCCCGATTTCCTTTGCTTTCTCGTCTGTCTCCCGAATAGAGATGAATTCTTCAGGATTTGTCAGTGGAAAGGTCAGATACACTCCCACCCTGTCATACTCCTTATCCTCCAGCTTCAGCGCCAGAAAGCCGCCCTCCGTGCGTCTAAACTCCGCATTTGCGGAAGTGAGGAGCCTCATCTGCAGAACCTCCTCCGACTCCTTCCTTAATGCTTCCTCGTCAAACTCCTTCAGATCCAGCAGATCCGGCATTTCATTCTCTCTGTTCTCTTCCATAATCTATTCCTTTCTGTAACTGTTTGAAATTCAACGCCAAACAGTTACGTTCAAATTGCATCTCTTACATTTCCACGCCCCGCATGGCCAGCGCTTTCGTCTGCAGCTCACTCAGTTTGTAGAAGGTTCCCTTCTTCTCCATAAGCTCCTTGTGGGTACCTGACTCCGTCACCCGCCCGTCGTCGATGACGATCAGGTGGGTCGCATTGCGCAGTGTTGACAGCCTGTGGGCGATGGACAACACTGTCCTTCCCTTCTCCAGCCGCTCCAGAGATTTTTGAATCGCCAGTTCCGTCTCGGTATCCACAGCAGACGTTGCCTCGTCCAGGATCAAAATCTTCGGGTCGGCAAGGATGGCTCTCGCAATGGATATCCTCTGCTTCTCACCGCCGGACAGAGCACGGCTGGACGCGCCGATGATCGTGTCATATCCCTGGGGCATCTTGCAGATAAAGTCATGGGCGCTGGCCTGTACCGCCGCTTTTATGATTTCCTCCCGGGTGGCATCCGGCCTTGCATATGCAATATTCTCCGCCACCGTTCCCATAAAAATGTAGGTTTCCTGAGAAACCATGGCCACATTCTTCCGAAGTTCCTTAAAGCCGTACTGCTTCACGTTGATGCCATCCACCAGCACCTCTCCCTCGCCTGCGTCATACAGCCGGGAAATCAGGTTCACCAGCGTGGATTTCCCCGCACCGGAGCGACCTACAATACCAAGCACTTCTCCGGCTCCCACATGGAAGCTCACATCCTTCAGCACAGGCTTGTTTGGTTCATAACCAAAAGTGACGTTCTTCAGCTCAATCTCACCTCTGAGCCGCTCCGGCCTCACCGGATCTGCCGCTTCCTTCACCTCCGGCACTGCGTCAATTATTTCAAACATGCGCTGGGCGGAATTCATGGCATTGGTATACCAGCGGAAGATTCTGGACATGAACTCCAGGGGCCATTTCAACTGACCCACATAACCCGAAAAAGTAATCAGCAACCCCAGTTCCATATCGGAACCGCTGATGATCAGGGCAGATCCGACCGCCCAGACGAGGAATGTCAGAAAGTCCTCAACCAGGAAGTACAGTGCCGAGAAACGGCAGTCATAGCCCGCTACATCCACCTCCGCATTCCGCACTCTCGTGTTGCTCTTTGAAAAGCGGGTCATCTCCTGCTCCTCCTGTCCGAATGCCTTTACCACCCTGGCTCCGGTCAGATTCTCATTCATCTGGCTGTTCAGCCGCCTGTTGGCACGGTGCCTCTTGCCGTAATAATGCCACAGCCTGGGCATCATATAATAGCTGATGCTGAACAACACCGGCATCAGGACAATGGCCGCAACCGCCAGCAGCGGATTTAAAATAAACATAATGACGCAGGTTGCAAGAATGGTTCCCACATTGATAAAAAAGTAAGGGATGCCATCTATGAAAAAGCTTGATATTTCATCTGCGTCATCGGATACACGGGTCATCAGACCGCCGGTCTGACGCTTTGTAAAAAAGCTGATGGACAGCTTTCCCATGGAGTCAAAAACCTGGCTTTTCAGCCTGCTCACCACCTCGGGCGCAATCCTTGCCGTCAGCACTCCCTGTAAAATACCCAGGCCCTG
>JAIDME010000429.1:9023-16718 GCA_029050705.1 Acetatifactor sp. | reverse complement strand
CTGCAGACATCGTCAATGGCATGATCCCACCCCGGGTCATGTCCGAGGATAGTGGTAGTCAGCACAAAACCGGCCTTTGGATAAAGTTCCATCAGCTTTTCTATAAAAGCTCTGTAATGCTTTCGCCAGTTCACTGCTTTTTCTGATTCATAGTCCTCTGCCATGTAGTTCTCCGGATTGGCGTCATTCTGCCCGATAGCCAGCACTACCACGTGAGGCGTCCATCTGCTGAAATCCCAGCTTTTTAACGCACCAAGCTGCGGGTTGTACTGAATCTTGTCATAAATGGACTCCATTCCCACAAAATCCGGCCCGCAGAACCATCCCGTCTTATCCAGCAGCGCCGCACCGCCCTGAGAAGTGATGTGCAGCTCCGCATTCAGCTTTCTGGCCGTAATCCAGGAATAGGAATACCAGCTGTTGGAAAATTCACCGTCATGCTCCGGGTCTTCTTTCCCCACATAATCCACCGCTTCCGACACTTCCCCGCAGGATACACTGTCACCGAACACCTCGATGCGCCGTCCGGGCATTTCAGGGGGAGTCAGCACACTGCTTCCATCCTCCAGTTCAAATCCATGGAAGGTAAAATAATGACAGGCATCCATCCGCTTGAACAAAAGCAGTTCATGCTCCTCATTCCCGAGATCTTTCCCTAAGCAGTAGCCTTGCCGTTCCCCATCATGGAGCCCATTACTGGACTCATGGAGCCCATTACTGGGCTCCAGAAGAAATTTTCCCTGTACGCCGTCCAGAATATAACCGACATAATTGGAACCATAGCTTCTGTGGTTTGAAATAATGACTCCAATGCAGCTTCCGCTAAACCTGATTCTTACATAACTTCCCGCATAGACAAACACCGGTGCCTGCGCATTCTCAAAGTCAATCCGCCCGCTGTATTTTAACCCTTCGTGATCCGGCAGAATAAGCATTCCATTCCCTCCTCATACTGTTCCATTCCGCACTATTTCTGCAGCAGCTCAAGATTTTTCTCAATCAATTTACACCTCTGTGCAACACACTCTACACTCCTGCCGGGGTCGGAGGGCGTGTTAAACACGTAATCCTTCAGCTTATCCATAGTGGTGGTGGCCACATGCAGCCTTGTATCAGCAGAGGCATAATAAATAAACACCTCTTCCTTCTCATTGACGATGGCGCCGTTGGTAAATACAACGTTGGACACATCTCCCACTCTTTCTCCACCTCTGGGCCCGATCAGCAGACCGGATGGCTCCGCAATGACTTTTGACGGGTCATCCAGAGCTGTGGCAAAGGCGTAGATGACATATCTTAAGCCCGCCGCCGTGTTTCGCACTCCGTGGGCAATATGTATCCATCCCAGATCCGTCTTGATGGGAACAGCACCTGCGCCGTTCTTGGCCTCCGTGATGGTATGATATTTACGAAGACTTGTCATCTTCTCCATGTCAACCACCGCATGAGTAATATCGTCGCAAAGTCCGAAGCCAACGCCCCCGCCGCTTCCCGTATCAATAAAGTCATCCATAGGTCTGGTATAAAATGCATATTGGCCGTCCACAAACTCGGGATGCAGCACCACGTTTCTCTGCTGAGGAGAACGCAAAGTCACAAGGTTATCCAGTCTCTCCCAGTGCTTTAAATCTTTTGTGCGCACAATCCCCGCCGCAGCCACAGCGGCAGACAGATCGTTTACCGTCCTGTCCTTGCTCTCAGAACAGAAAACACCGTAGATATAGCCGTCCTCATGCTGCGTCAGGCGCATGTCATACACATTGGTCTCCTCCGGACAGGTGTCATCCAGCAGGATCGGGTAATCCCAGAACCGGAACCCGTCCACGCCGTTATCGCTCTCCGCCACTCCGAAGAAAGACTTGCGGTCATTTCCTTCAATGCGGGCCACAAGGTAATATTTCCCGTTCAGATAGATTGCCCCGGAATTCATGACCGCATTGATGCCAAGGCGCTCCATAAAATAAGGATTGCTCTCTTTGCTCAGATCATATTGCCAGGTCAGAGGAATATGCTCCCTTGTCAGAACAGGATAAACATAACGGTCATAGATACCATTGTAAAAAGCGGCATCTCTTTCATTTTTTCTTCCAAGCAGCGTTTCCTGTCTCTTTAACATTTCAAAATATTTTTCGTGTACCATACCTGCCTCCATCTCGTCATTTTATATTCTAAAAACCAGCCTGCTTCCATTCACAAAACTGCCTCCGTAAGGTTTTCCTTAAGTCCGCCTCAATATTTCAATGCACATTCTGCCGTTGTGATAAGGACATTTCCAAGGCTCCACTATGGGTCTGTCCGGATAGGGCTTTCCCGCCTCATCTACCTCCCAGAACCATTCAGAGCCGGAACGCTGATCAACCACATGCTCCAGAATAAATTCCCACTGCCGCAGCGCAGCGTCCAGATACTCGCCATGACTGCTGTCCTTCCGGTAGCCGTTTAAAAAGCCTACCACACTCTCTGCCTGAACCCACCAGATACGATGGGTATTTACTACCCCTCTCTCACACTCATTGGCCAGTGAATGGCCGTCAAAGGCCACCTTGTAAATCTGTGCCGTCAGGTCTTTTGTAATGGGCGTCAGCTTTTTCTCATAATCCGGATCTTTAAGTATCTCAACCCCAAGATCAATAAGCCACGCCGTCTCAATATCATGTCCGTAGGAATGCAGATCTATGATGGAGTTGTAATCTTCATCAAAAAACACCTCCTGACGATGCCTCTCCGGATTATATATTTTATCTGCAAAGGTGTCAAGAATCCACTTCAGCCGCTTGCCGACTTTTTCATTCCCTGAAATCTTGTAGAGTTGCGTATAGGCTTCAAACACATGGAGCAGTGTATTCATGGTCTTTGCCGCCATAACACCGTTCTCTGACAGCTTCTCGTTGGACTCAGGCTGAAAGTCAACTGTGAAAGCTTCCAGATAGCCCACCTCATCCGTACATTTCCCCTCAATCAGCTCAAACAACTCAAAGGCAGTCTTCAGCGCCTCCTCATCTCCAAGTGCCTCATAATATGAGGAAAGCGCATAGATGCTGAACGCCTGGTTGTAGGTGTGCTTTGTGGTATCTTCCGGTGTGCCATCCGCATGCAGGGACCAGTAGATGCCCCCATTTTTCCTATCCAGGCAATGCTCCCTCAGAAAAGCATAGCCATGCTCTGCCTCCGCCTTTATGTCCTCCGGGGAAAATCCGTATTTCCGGCAATCCTCCTCCGAAATCAGCCCCTCTTTCCAGCAAAGATATACATTGGAAAAAAACCAGGTAATCCTGCTGTTTAAGATACAGCCCTTCACCGCCTCCCTGTCTGTTTTCAGATCATATGACATGTAACCATACCAGCCTCCCCGCTCATCATCCCGCAGGCTTCGCCAGAAAGGAACAATTTTCCCAAGCAGATGTTCTTTCGCCTCTGCCGCCAGTTTTGCCAACTCCCTCATCTTCTCTTCTCCTTTTCGTTCAAATCCTCACACTAACCTCCATGCTACGACTCACAATCCCAAAGCCAACAAGTTAAGTTGGCCTGTGAAAAACGCCTGCTTTTGGCGTTTTTCAGTGTGAGAAAAGTCTGCGAAGCAGACTTAGAATTTCTCCGCGAAACAGCCAAGCCTGAGAATCAGGCTTTTGGCTGGTGAGCGAAAATTGCCGAAGGCAATTAGAAATTCTTCTCACACTAGTCCCGCAAGCAGCTTCGGGTAGGCACATGAGCCGTCATGTCTGTTAAACAGTCCGAACAGCTCTCCTTCGCCTTCGAATAATCCGTTGTCCCACCAGACACAGGGAACACCGATCCCGGCGGCAGCGGCCCGGAAATATTTTACCCATTCCGCCCGCTCATCCTCATTGCCCTCCTTGTTCATGGCTCCGAACTCACCGATAATGACAGGCATACCCTTGTCTATAAACAGCTCCTTCAGGCTCTGCATAAGCGAATCTATCATCGCAGTATCATGATTCCAGGTCTTTCTGCCGGGAATCTGCAGCGCAAATTCATAAGGCTCATAGGCATGTACGGAAATCATCACCTTCGGATCCTCCGGCACCTCAATATGCCGGATTCCCACCGTGCAGTTTGCGGCATATCCGGGAATCATCAGATAGCGGTCAGAATTGTGCCCGCCTGCTGCTCTCACCGTCTCCAGAAATGCCCGGTTGGTAATATTAACGACCTTCCAGCCTTCCTCGTCACCGCCGTTCCACTCCAGTTCCGTACCTATCTTCCGGGGCTCATTCTGGGCTTCAAAGATCAAATGCTCATCATAGTCTGCAAACCGCTCACAAATCTGGCTCCAAACTGCCTTCATCTTCCTGCAGGCAGCCTCGCAGTTGTCATAATAGGGGTAGTTCCAGTCCTCATGGTGAAGATTCAGGATGATATAGGCATTTCTTTTATAGACGTAATCCACCACCTCCTGCACCCTGTCCATCCAGCTCTTTTCAATGAGAAAATCGGGCTCAGGGCCCATATGATTACTCCAGGACACCGGGATTCGGATCAGATTAAACCCGGAGTTCAACATGGAATCCACCAGTTCCTCCGTGATGACAGGATTGAACCATGCCGTCTCAAAGGCACTGGGTGCCGCGTCTCTGGGCAGGTTGGCATTGGTAGCATCCAATGTGTTCCCGATGTTGATTCCCACTTTGATATTTTTGACGAAATTCAATGCATCTGACATTTTTTGTCTCCTCTCTGCAAGTGTTAGTCAGTCACGGCATATCCATATTATGGATATCCTGCATAGCCGGCACCTGCCACACCGCCCTGTTCATTCTTTTACAGGACATTGTGGCAATTGTCAGCCTATACCCGCCAATATATTCCGGCGGCCTTAATAAGAAAGGAGCTGCTGCAAATTTTATTTCATTTACAACAGCCCCTTTAAACTATCCTATCTCATTCCGATTTCTCTGTCGTTGTCATTGGTCACGCTGTGATCCTTAATGTATGCAACGATTTCTTCCAGCGTGGTAAATGCCAGTCCCACATAGCTGTCTGCACAGCCGTAGTAAATGGCAATCTTTCCGCTCTCGGAATCATGGATGGTGGCACAGGGGAAGGTAACATTGGGAACAAAGCCTCTCTCCTCGTACCACTCCTCAGGAGTCAGCAAAAAGTTCTCGCAGCGGTAAAGAACCTTGGAAGGATTCTCCAGGTCAAGGATTGCTCCTCCGATGGAGTACACATATCCGTTACAGGTTCCGCTTACGCCGTGGTAGAACAGCAGCCAGCCCTCATTTGTCTCGATAGGAGCAGCGCCCCCGCCGATCTTTAAGGACTCCCACCACTCATTGCCCCGGCTCATCACATGTCTGTGTTTGCCCCAGTATACCAGATCCGGACTCTCACTGACAAAAATATCACCGAAGGGCGTATGACCGGAGTCAGAAGGACGGCTCAGCAGCATAAAGTTGCCGTTAATCTTCCTGGGGAACAAAACCGCATTGCGGTTGAAGGGCAGGAACGGATTTTCCAGCCTGGTAAAGGTCTTGAAATCCGTGGTCTTTGCCATACCGATGGACGCTCCGTAAAAGTCCTGACACCAGATGATGTAGTAGGTATCCTCCACCTTTACCAGTCTGGGATCATAGGCGTATATCGGCATAAAGGGCTTGCCTTCCTCATCCACAAAAGGAATCTTTTCAGGATCAAACTCCCAGTGGATGGCATCCTCACTCCGTCCAAGATAAATGTAAGGGATACCGTTAGTCTGCTCACCGCGGAACACACCGATAAATTTTCCCTCATAGGGCATCACCGCACTGTTAAAGATACGAGCTACGCCCTCCAGGGGATTGCGCCCGATAATGGGGTTCTCCGTATATCTCCAAATCGGCGCTCCTTTAAGCCCTTCGGGCTTTTCCTGCCAGGGCACATTGGGCACTGCAGGCGAAATCATCTTAATATTGCTCATATAATATATACCCCTCGTATGGCTTATCTTCAGGGCGGCAAATGCCGCCCTGAGCCATTGCTTATAAATTAATTACCATAGGTGGAATCCAAAGCATCCTGTATCTTCTGCTTGAATGTCTCCTGGAACTGCGCGGGAGTCATCTCACCCTTCATCAGAAGCTGGAAGCCGTTCCCGGCATCGGTGCCGTACATATCCTTTGACAGGGCATTCCAGAAGTCAACTGTAGAGTGAGCGCCGCAATCGAACATTACGTTAAAGTTCTCATCCTGCAGTGCAGGCTCAAATGCATTTTCATTATACCACCAGTTCAGGGTTGCCTTGTCATCACGAACGGAAATGTCGTCATGATACCAGTTAAAGAAATCAGCCAGCACATTGTATGCGGTGCCGGGATTCTGGCTGCCTGCTGCGATGATGTAATAGCTGGTGCCGGATGCAGCGTTCTTTCCGGGGTTGGTATCCTTGTTGCCGGAATAACCTACGGGCCAGCGCACATAAGCAGTATCAAAGGTCAGATGCTTCGCGCTGTAGTCATTCTGGTCAGTGTTGGGAGAATAGTTGTTCTGTCCGTTTGCAATCCATACTGCGATGGGGAAGAATCCGATATTTCCCTGGCAGTACTGAATTCTCATGCTGTCGGAAGGGTTGCCCTCATAATCATAGGGATAACAGATGCTGTATCCGTCTGTGGACTTATAGGTGTTGTACATATCATACATCATCTGCAATGCTTCGCCGGTTGCCGCAGAAGAAAGCTGCTCCGTAGTGCCGGAAGCAATGCTTGCGCCGTTGGACATCATCAACTGCTCAAAGGTCTCACCCTCATATCCGCAATAGCCGTACTGATCAACCTGTCCGTCGCCGTCAGTGTCCTGCGTCAGCACCTGACAGTACTCAATGAACTTATCCCAGGTCCACTCGCCCCTCTCCCAGAGAACTCTGGGGTCTTCCAGATTGTTTTCCTCCAGCATCTGCATATTGAAGCCTAAGGGATAGGTACCCTCCACATTGCTCTGTCCGGATTTCTGGTACAGAATGCAGGCCTTACCGTCACCCAGATCCAGATAACCCATATTGGACTGGTCGGTAAACAGATCGTCATCCGCAGGCAGGATAGTCTTCAGATCCACTGCCAGACCATTCATCTGTGCGGGAATTGCCATCTGGGATTCCACCAGATAAACTTCACAGTCGGGGCTGCCCGCAATGATGGAAGTGTTGATGGAATCCTGGACTCCTTCGTAGGTCAGGTTCTCCCAGGAGAAGGTTACGCCGTAATTTTGTTCAATAGTCGCTACGTTGTCCCATTTCAACTGTGCCACGTTCCGGTTGATTGCCTTCTGCTTAGCCGTGTCTTCACTGTCACTGTCCGAAGGCTGGGCAGTTTCCCAGTCCGGGTTAACAAACATATCTCCGGCAGCCACGTTTTTGCTGTCATAGTACTGTACCCACCAGGAGCCGATTTCAATGTGGCCGTCGCCGGTGCCGAAAGCCTTATCCGTGTCAACAGTGCCGGAATTACCCTGATTTCCCTGATTGCCGGAATTACCCTGGCTGCCCTGGTTCCCCTGATTGCCGTTCTGGCTGTCGCCGGTGCTGTCATTTCCGCAGGCTGCCATAGACAGGGTCATAGCTGTTGCCAGTCCCAGTGCCATAAATTTTTTCATATTCTTCATTTTATATTATCCTCCTTACTCTGTCATGCCGACAGTTACACTGTACACTTCCCAGTCGCTCTTGGATTCGCACTGAAGCTGATCGATGTACTGAGGGAA
>JAIDME010000429.1:0-8923 GCA_029050705.1 Acetatifactor sp. | reverse complement strand
TTCCCAGTCGCTCTTGGATTCGCACTGAAGCTGATCGATGTACTGAGGGAAATCATCACCCCAATAGGCTGCCAGCTGCTCATAGGTGTACTGTACAGAGGTTCCGTCTGCGGAAACAGCGCCATCCACCACAAAGTCATCCTGGTTCACGGCACGCAGCCAGTTTCCAAGAGGGTTCGGATTGTCATCCGTTGCCGTAGCAACAAACCATACGGGGTCAGGACAGCTATAGTTGATGGTAAGTACACTACCGGGTACCAGAAGAGCTTTCTGCTCATCAGTCAACTGAACACCTCCCTGTGCCCAGCCGCCTGCTTTGATCCCTGCAAAGCCTTCCAGCTCAACTTCTGAACCAAGTGCTGTATAATTGCTCTTTGTTCCTATGGTCAGGCTGTATACTTCCCAGTCACTCTTGGATTCGCACTGAAGCTCAACAATGTACTGAGTGAAGTCCTCACCCCAATATGCCGCCAGCTGCTCATAAGTATACTGTACACAGCTGTTATCAGACGCGACATATCCGTCTACCACAAAGGTATCCTGGTTCACGGCGCGCAGCCAGTTTCCGAGAGGATTCGGGTTGTCATCCCATGCCGTTGCAACAAACCACAGGGGGTCAGGGCAGCTGTAATTGATCGTAATCACACTGCCGGGTACCAGAAGGGCCTTCTGTTCATCAGTCAACTGAACACCTGCCTGTGCCCAGCCGCCTGCTTTGATCCCTGCATATCCTTCCAGCTCTACCTCATTGTCAACATATAACAGATTTGTGTCATGGCCGGTTCTCTCAAAACCATTCGGCGCCACAAATGCCACGGAAGAATCCGCTTTCAGCAGATTACCTGACGCATCCAGGAAACGAATGTCGTCGATATACAGGGTTGCGTTGCCTGCGCCTGCGGCCACACCATTATCGGTAGCAAAACGCACGATAAAGATATTGCCGGCATCAGCCACAAACTCTTCTCCAGCGGACAGAGTCGCCACCGACTTCATGGGATTTTTCTTCTCCACATAAACAGACCAGTCGTCACTGCTCTCATGCAGATCTTCACCGCTCCATGCAAGGATCTTGCCGGAGCAGGCATTGAAGCTGCCGTCCTCATAGGATACCCCCAGAGATACCTCCATGCTTGCCACCTTTGCCACATCTGCCCCCAGCAGGCTGGTTGCGTCAATGGCAACATAAGGATTCTTACCTGTCAGGTTCTTTACCTGCAGAGCCTTGCTGCCGTTAAATTCTCCAACGGACAACTCTACATCGGCCGCATCTGCAGGCAGGGAATATGCAGATACAAAGCCCATATTCCCGTCTTCAAAATCAATACTTGCATCTTCTGCGACAGGTGCCTCCGGTGCAGGCTCAGGACTGCTCTCAGGTTCGCTCTCAGAAGGTGCAGATACATCCTCTGAAGGAGCGGAGTCAGAAGGCTGCTGGCCGTCATCGCCGCACGCTGCCATGGATAATGCCATGGTGCCTGCCAAAAGACAGGCTAAAAATTTCTTCTTCAACTTTTTCATCCTCCTTTTTTATTTTTAAAAGTTGATGGGTTTTGCAAAGAGCCGCTATCCTACGATACCGCTTCTCTCCACACCCTCTATAAAGTATTTCTGCAGGAAGACATAAACCAGCACGATGGGCAGCAAAACCAGGATAATACCGGCATCCAGATAGAGCTCCTGGAGAGTCACCGATAAAACTTTGTCCTGATTGGCAATCACTGCCTGCAGGTTAGCTATCTTTTTACTGATCACCACGTCCTCACTGATCAGAAATAACTTTGCATAAAAAGTATCATTAAACTGCCACACGATGGAGAACACAGCCACCGTGATGACAGAAGGCATTGCATTTCGCAACATGATCCTGAAGTAGGTGTACCACACCCCTGCGCCGTCTACCAGCGCCGCTTCCTCGATTTCCTTGGGCAATCCCCGGAAAAACTGATTGAAAATGTAGATATACAATCCGGAACGAACACCGCAGCCCAGCAGCGTCATAATGTACATGGGGATGGGCGTACTCATCAGGTTTATGGATGACCCCGTTATCAGCTTTACCAGTCCCAGGGGATTAAACTCCCTGAAAGACAGATACAGAGGAAGCATAATTGTGTGGGAAGGAATGACGATCATCACTACCACACAGCCGAACAAAAGCTTCTTGAATCGAAAGTCAAATCTGGCAAATCCATATCCTACCATGGAGCAGATTAAAAGCTGCAGCAAGGTCAGGGTCAGAGTGTATATCAAATCCCTCCCCATAGTCGGAAGATAATTCAGCCTCTTTGCTGCCAGAGCATATCTCTCCAGCGTCGGATTCTTCGGCAGCACAAACACCATTGGATCCACGGCATCCGTGTCTGAGGAGAAGGAGTTCACCAGCATTCCAATCACGGGGGAAAGGATGACATAGCCGACACCAATGATGATTGCTGCCTTTAAGATGATCAGGGCAATGTTTTTGATGTCATTTCCCAGGCTCTTCCGCTGATCCGGATCCTGCATGGAGGCCTTCAGTTTTCTTACAAAATTGTTTTGGGCCATTACCTTTTGCATTTTTTCTCCTCCTTCCCTAGTTATAATAGAATGCACGCTTTTGGATAAAGCCGCATATGACAACGAGAATCACACAGGTGACTATCGTGGACACAAGGCTGAACACGGATCCCAGGCCGTAATTAAACTGCTCCAGTGTGGTTTTGTAAGCCAGATCCACCACATTACTCTCTGTAAAGCTATCCACAATGGTATAGACCACGTTTGTGATGATGTGAGGCATCACCATGGGGAAGGTTACCTTCCAAAATGTCTCATATCCCGTAGCACCTTCAATCTTAGCCACCTCATACATGGAACCCGGAATGGACTGAAGGGCTGCAATAAAGATAATGATCTGTACACCGCTGGCGGAGATGATGTCATTAATCCTGGCTACCGCCTGCACGATATAATCCAAAACGGAAGCCGGTAACCCTAAGTTCATAAACATGCTGATCAGATAATCCACATCCAAAGCCAGCGTTGTACCTGCTGTTGCCGCAGCATCCGCCGCCTGGGTGGAGATTCCTCCGTTCATCATCTGCTGACTCAAATTCATTGCCGCCGTGATGGCCCCGGAATTTAATATGATCGGCAGGAAGAAAATTGCTCTGACTAACGTCCTTCCGGGGAATTTCTTGTTCAGCAGCATAGCCATGAACAAGCTGAAAAAAGTAATAAGCGGCACGTCGATCAGCATGTTCATCACAGAGGTCGTCAGTTCCTGCTTGAAGGATGGATGTACCATAAAGGCATAACGGAAATTTTCAATTCCCGCAAATTCCAGACTGTATCCTCCGTTAATGGCATCTATGGTCATGGTGCTGAATGCAAACTGTCCTGTCATAAACAGGCTTCTCACATAAAAGACCAGAAACCCGACCAGCCAGGGCAGGATGAAAAGCCAACCCATCATGCTGCGCTTTTGGAGAAGAGTCAATTTTTTCTTTTTTTTCATTTACATCCCCTCCATTCTGTAAGACATTGCCGGTATTTCCATGCCGTCTGCCTTCTGGGCTTCGTCATCATAGTTGATATAGAGAATCACTCCGTTGTCATATGTAATCTTTCTGACACCGCTCTCCAAAATCTCATGTCCTGTCATTATGGAACCCGACACATGCTTCAGTGCATCGTTTACCCGACTGTAAATTTCTGCTGCCTCACCCTTCCAAACATCAAAGGTGGTGGCATAGTAGCGGTTCAGGCCGGTGTCCTTCATTCTGCTGGACTCCTTCCAGGTGAATACGTAATGAGGAGAAGCTCCCGCTTCTATCATCTTAAGAACAATGCCTGTCATATCCTCCTCATCCTGAAAATTTAACAGATCCGTGGAGTAGGATATACAGCCGTGAATAACCATTTCATAAAATGGAATGCTTTCATCCACTATCTGGTATTTGTTTGACTCTATGGGCACGTTGATAATGTCCGTGCTGTAAGGGAAGCTGTAAGCGTTTGCCCCGTTGGTCATCAGCTTCTTGCCCGTGTTCTCCAGCACATCAAACTGTGCCTGGAGAATATCCAGCGCCTCTTCTCTGTTGATGATCTCCGTACGCTTCTTGTCGGAGGTGAGCACATTGCCCATATCCCGCAGGGAAACACCGTAAAGTTCATATTTCTCAATCTTCTTTGCGAACTTCCCCACATACCTCGGCAGGAATTTCGGCGAGAGCAGGTCATATTTTGTCTCCATATAATCCAACCCTGATGTATTTCTGAGGGTGGTGGGGTTTACCTGACCGAAGGATGCCACAAAGCCTGCGCCGTAGTACCGTGAACTCTCCGCATTATAGTTGAAGCCGTCATCCGCAAAGGTTACCTGCTGGAAAGCCACATCCGCATAAAGCCTGCCGCCCAGATCAGTCATGGTTTTGTTTAAATCCTTCAGGCCGGATTTGCCGCCAAGCTTGCCCATGACCTTCACCTTGTCAGCAGCATCATGGTAGTAACCGCCATTGAACCAGCCCTGCAGATTCATCACCTGGTTGATAATGCCCGCCTCCGACAGTTCCTTCGCCATGGCTTCCGCATCATCAAAATCCGTCATGACGAAAGTGTGGAGATACTGTACTCCCAGGAAATGGGCGGTCTCCTTCACGCCTGCGATCACATCATAGTAAAAAGGAATATCCCCTCCCTGAGTCTGAGGTGTGAGCTGACCTTCTGTAATCAGGCGCTCTCTGTAATAGTTTGCCAGTCCCGAATAGCCCTTGTACGCTTCGCCCAGAAAACTGTAACTCACCTTCGTATTGATGTCATACATATCCGGCTCCATGACGAAAACGTCAGTGGTGGAATTGCCGAACATACGCAGATTATCAATATTTCTGAGAACAAAAGTCGGGTATGCGTAATTATAGTCGTTGTAATTGCCGGAAACTCCCGCCGTGATCAAAGCGGTTGTAGCGCCATCCTCCACCGTCACCAGCAGGCTTCTGTCCTGTCTGCAGATGCCGAAAACAGGAAGCTTTGCACTGTAGGTATTCTCAGTGGTGGTATAGTTTGCCGTCATGGGATCAATGTCATAAATATACTGTGTATAATTCGCCGCTGATGTCTTGCCGTTGTTGAATCGGATCAGAGAACCAGAACCGTTTGGCACTACCAGATACCCTTCCTCGCTGTTATGAGCCGCCCCCATGTAACGCAGCAGCTGTATGCGGTAAATATATCCGCCGCCGTATTCGCCGATGCCGCTGACCGGAATAGAAACCTCCAGCTTGTCACCGTTTAAGCGATATTCCAGCGGAACGTCAAAGTGAATCTGCCCCTCTGTCAGATCACCCACCTGATAGATATAGCGGATACCGTTCCCGATGCTCTCCTCCGAGAACTGCCCCTTCGCCACAGACTGGCTGTAGGAGTCAAGGTTATTAGACTTAACATCCGCGTTATAATACTGCAGGATGAACTGAGACTTTAAAAAGTTAATATTTGCCTTGTTCGCAATGCTGTCCTCCTCCGCATTTAAGGGATTGGTGTAGGTGATGCTGCCGTTCCGCTTGTCGTATACCGCCACATTAGCCGTAGCCGTATCAGTGTAAAGCTTCAGGTATTCGCTCTCATCCACCAGCACAAAACCCGGCACATTGCCTGCAGCCTCCTGCTTCGGAGTGAAAGGGCTGCCAGGCTCATACTCATATCCTGAAAGATAATCCTTGTACTTGTCATACCATGTATAATGGATAAAATAATACAGCAGATAAGCCAGCACCAGCACCGCCGCCAGACACAGAAGGCCAAGCACCACCTTTTTCTTCAGGCTCATGGGCTTTTTTATTTTCTTTTCCTTGGAAGATTTCATGCTCCTGCCTCCTACGTCCTAAAAATAATTTCCGTGTAGATGCTTCTGAAGAAATTCACTACCATACCCAAAAGGTTACTCAGCAGAAGCAGCAAAAAGATGATAATGAACATTGCCACCAAAGTGAGAAACAGGGTGACAAGGGTCTTGCCCAGGGTGTAATTGTGCACCTGCATAATCCCAACCAGTATCATGATCAGACCGTAGGCAATACCTGCCCCGATTATCATGACATAAAATGCCTGCTCGTCATCTGCCACAAACTGGCTCACAAGAGTTCCCAGACACATCATCATGGTTATGGGAACCGTTCCGTATCCAACCGCTATGGCAATGTCCTTCATCCTGCCCTCTCCGTTCATCAGACAGGTAATGGACCAGTTGCTGACACAGAGCAGCAGGTACGCTGCCAAAACGCCCATCAACTCATAAAAACTGTCAACAACTCTCGGATCCACATCATTTACCACAAAGGATGCCAGCAGTCGGTTTGTTGAAAAGCTGACTGAAAACAGTATTACCATCAGAATGGCGATGGGCACGCTGCCCCTCTCCTGGTGTCGAATCCAGTAATATCCGTCCATGGGGTGGGTAATGGTGTAAAACATGTACTTCCATTTTCCCTTTGAAAAATATTTACCCATTTGCCACACCTCCCTTTTTCACCTTTCTCTTTTTCCACTGCTTATAAACAAACCAGACCACAAGAAGCACCGCAATGCCTGTCAGAAAATAGCTGGCGTTTGCTGTCAGCATATCGTTTCTGTAGCGTCTGAACGCGACGGAATAATGGTCTCTGTTCATGCCAAGCTCCAGATATTTCATGGCCTGCTTATAATCTCCAGCGGTCAGATAGGCTTTTCCGATACCGGTGTTTGCCAGTTCGTTATTCTCATCAAGTTCCAGAACCCTCTCCCAGATAGCCACCGCAGATGCCTCGTCACCATCATATCGAAGTCCCACCGCTTCGTTGATCAGCCTGCCGTACTCCGTCATCTCAAAGCAGGAAATCTCTCCTCTGGTAGCATCCAGCACTACAATTCTGTCGCCGATATCCTCCACCGCCACAGGCAGTGCAAAGGTTCCTTCCTGGCTGCCCAGTCCTCCGAAGATATAGAGCAGATTCCCCTCATGGTCATAGGTAAAAATACGTCCCCTCTTTCTGTCCAGACAGGAGTAAATGCCGTTTTCACGATACACTACATCGGTAAATTGTGAAGGCCCTGCGTACTCGGTGTTGCCGCCGATCCAAAGGTCTCCTCCCACATTTTTGTTCTCACCCTTTTTGATGACGTCCTCTCCTCTGGGATTTAAGCGTCTAACGCCCTGCTCGCCGTTAGGGTCGATGTTGGATGCATATACAAACCCATCCGGGTCAATGTCAATTCCCGTGAACTCTGTGGGAATATACAACTGCTGCTTTGCTCTTTCCTCCTTGGATGCCAGCCTTGACCAGAATTTTTCCCAGACGCTGATCTCCACGTCTATAGTGCCGAAGAAGGTTGAAAAGTTTCCGTTGCTCTCAAACACCATGATTCCCTCAAACATGTTCTGAGCGATACAATATATTCTGTCTGCGTAGTCCACCGCAACCTTCAGGGGTACGAACACATAATTGTCTTCCAGGCTCTCCGACTGAGGATTTGCCACGATCTTTACCAGTTTCCCCTCCTGATTCAGCACCACAATGCGGTTGTTCTGAGAATCTGCTATGTATATCTCATTTTTCTCGGACACAAACACTCCATATGGCTGTTTGAAGCTGTCCTCCGTTCCGTTGTTGTCGAAAACCGTGATGACATTCAAAACCTGCTTCATTCTCTCATCCAGCACCACAATGCGGTTGTTGCCGGTGTCCGCCACATATATTCTGCCGTCGTCCGCCTGACACAAATCCTGTGGAGTCACAAAGTTCCCGAGAGACTCGCCGTTATAGGTAAAGGAATTCCCCCGGATGGTCCTCTCCGGCACATAAGCCGCAGGAGTAAAATGGATATACTCTCTGTAGTCATAATTGTAAGTGTCATAGGGAATGGAAGTCGCATGTACCTCCCCTGCGGTCATGCCCGCCAGCAGCAAGGATGCCAGGCAGAGGGACAGGACCCGCTTAAATTTCCGGAATTTTTTTATGTTTTGAAAATTTATTTTCAAATTATTACCCTGCCTTTCTGCAACCTAGTCTTTCATTCCTGATGAAGTCATGGTCTCCAATACGTTCTTCTGACAGATCAGAAAGAAGGTAATGGGCACCGCCGCAATGATAAAGGTTACTGCCGCAGCAGCACCGGCTCTTGCCATGCCGCCTGCGGAAACCTGCTGTAAAGCATACTGCAGAGGCTTCAGCTCCTCGTCACGCAGGAAAGTACTTCCCGTGTTGCCCCACATCTGCTGGAACTGGAAGATAGCCAGGGTCAGCCATGCAGGCTTTACGTTCGGCATAACGATATCCCAGAATATTTTCCACTCGCTGGCTCCATCCAGTCTGGCCGACTCCATCAGGGAATCGGGTAACTGCTCCATAAACTGCTTCATCAGGTAAAGTCCCATACCGAAGGAGCAGGCCGGCAGAATCAAAGCCAGGTATGTATTGTTGATGTGCAGCCAGGAAATTATCATATACTGTGGTGTCTGGGTCACCGTCCAGGAAAACATCATGGAGAGCACGACCATGCTGAACAGGATATTTTTGCCTGGGAACCGATGCTTCGCCAGAGGATATGCCGCAAGAGAAGCAACGATGACATGCCCCACCATACCGCCTCCGGTGATAATGATAGTATTCAGCATATAACGGGAGAAAGGCACCCAGGAATCGCTCATCAAAGTGAACAGATCCGAAAAATTCTCTAAGGTCGGGTTTCTCACAAATATTTTTGGCGGGAACTGATACAATTCATCCAAAGGCTTCAGGCAGTTGTTGATCACCATCACCAGAGGAAGAATCATCGCAAGGCCGCAGATAAACATCAGCACAAACAACAGGGTGTTTCCTGCCATGGAACGATTCAGCCTTTTCTCCTTTGGCTTGAAACATCTTCTCTTCTTATTTTTCATTATTCGCCAACCCTCCTTAAG
>JAIDME010000428.1 GCA_029050705.1 Acetatifactor sp. | reverse complement strand
ATCCTACAGACGTGCCATGAAGTCCTGCATGGGCAGAACCATGAAGGCAGGCGCGCTGGGAATCAAAGCTGCATGCGCGGGACGTCTTGGCGGTGCTGATATTGCCCGCAGCGAGTTCTACAGCGAGGGCACCATTCCTCTTCAGACGCTGAGAGCGGATATCGACTATGGATTTGCAGAGGCTGATACCACTTATGGTAAGGTTGGAGTTAAAGTTTGGATCTACAAGGGTGAGATCCTTCCTACAAAGGGAAATCAGGTGGAAGGGAGCGATAAATAATCATGTTAATGCCAAAGAGAGTGAAATATCGTAAACAATTTCGTGGCTCCATGAAGGGCAAGGCAACGAGAGGCAATACCCTCGCTTATGGCGAATATGGTCTGGTATCGCTGGAGCCTTGCTGGATTAAGTCTAATCAGATTGAGGCAGCCCGTATCGCGCTTACTCGTTATACGAAGCGTGCAGGTCAGGTATGGATCAAAATCTTCCCTGACAAACCCGTTACTTTAAAGCCTATCGGCACTCGTATGGGTTCCGGTAAAGGTGCTGTGGACAGCTGGGTTGCAGTTGTAAAGCCCGGACGTGTTATGTTTGAGATTGCCGGCGTTCCCGAGGAACAGGCAAAGGAGGCACTGCGTCTTGCAATGCATAAGCTTCCCTGCAAATGTAAAGTCGTTTCTAAGGCAGATTTGGAAGGCGGTGTAGAATAATGAAATCCAATAAATTTGTAGAAGAATTAAAGAACAAGTCCGTTGAGGAACTTCAGTCAGAGCTTGTTGCTGCAAAGAAAGAGCTTTTCAATTTAAGATTCCAGAACGCAACCAATCAGCTGGATAATACGGCGAGGATCAAGGACGTCAGAAAGAACATTGCCCGTATTAACACAGTGATTACCGAGAAGGCGAGGGCATAAAGGCATAGCCTTAGCAAGGAAAGGAGTAAAGTCGTGGAAGAAAGAAATTTGAGAAAAGTGCGGACCGGTAAGGTTACCAGTAATAAGATGGATAAGACAATCGTTGTGGCAATAGAAGAGCATGTAAAGCATCCCCTTTACAAGAAGGTCGTTAAGCGGACCTACAAGCTGAAGGCGCATGACGAGGAGAACACGTGCAACATCGGCGACACCGTTAGGGTCATGGAGACCAGACCTCTGTCCAAGGATAAGAGATGGAGGCTTGTGGAGGTCGTAGAAAGAGCGAAGTAATGAGAGCCGTAGGTGCGGCAAAGGAGGAAAATCATGGTTCAGCAGGAAACAAGACTGAAGGTTGCTGATAACACCGGTGCAAAAGAATTGCTCTGCATCCGCGTTATGGGCGGCTCTACAAGAAGATATGCGCATATTGGCGATGTGATTGTTGCTTCCGTTAAAGATGCAACACCCGGCGGAGTTGTAAAGAAGGGTGATGTTGTTAAGGCCGTTGTGGTGCGTACGGTACAGGGCGCGCGCCGCAAGGATGGCTCCTACATCAAGTTCGATGAGAACGCAGCGGTGATTATCAAGGAAGACAAGACACCCAGAGGAACCCGTATTTTTGGGCCGGTAGCAAGAGAACTTCGTGAAAAGCAGTTCATGAAGATTGTATCTCTGGCTCCCGAAGTATTATAAGGAGGTGCCATTATGTCAATGATGAAGATTAAAAAGGGCGATACCGTAAAGGTGATCGCCGGTAAGGACAGCAAGGCAAAGGAAGGCGCAAACGGCGCATTGACAGGTTTGGAGGGCAAGGTGCTCTCCGTGGATGCAAAAAAGCATAAGGTAGTTGTTGAAGGCGTAAATATGGTTACCAAGCATGCGAAGCCTTCTCAGGCAAACCCCAATGGCGGTATTATCCAGAAGGAAGCTCCTATTGATATCTCAAATGTTATGCTGGTTCATAAGGGCAAGGCAACCAGAGTCGGATTCAAAATGGAAAACGGCAAGAAGGTTCGTTTTGCAAAGGCAACCGGCGAAGTAATTGACTGATCAATAGGAAGGAGGAACACAAAGTGGCTAGATTAAAAGATTTGTACTACGACGAAATCGTAGATGCTATGACAAAGAAGTTTGGATACAAGAACCGTATGGAAGTTCCCAAGCTTGATAAGATTGTTGTCAATATGGGTGTCGGCGAGGCAAAGGACAATGCCAAGGTTCTGGAGAATGCGGTGGCTGATATGGAGATCATCACCGGACAGAAGGCAGTGCTGACCAAGGCGAAGAACTCTATTGCAAACTTCAAGATTCGTGAGGGTATGGACATTGGCTGTAAGACCACGTTGCGCGGAGAGAAGATGTATGAGTTCCTTGATCGTCTTGTGAACCTTGCACTGCCTCGTGTACGTGACTTCAGAGGTGTCAACCCCAACTCTTTTGACGGCAGAGGAAACTACGCTCTTGGCATCAAGGAGCAGTTCATCTTCCCTGAGATTGAGTACGACAAGATTGACAAGACCAGAGGTATGGATGTTATCTTTGTTACTACGGCAAAGACTGATGAAGAAGCAAGAGAGCTGTTGACACTGTTCAATATGCCTTTCGCAAAACAATAAGGAGGTAAATTTTCATGGCTAAGACATCATTAAAGATCAAGCAGCAGCGCAAGCCTAAGTTTTCAACCCAGGCTTATACACGCTGCAGAATTTGTGGCCGTCCCCACGCTTACTTGAGAAAGTACGGCATATGCAGAGTTTGCTTCCGCGAACTGGCATATAAGGGAGAGATTCCCGGCGTGAAGAAGGCAAGCTGGTAGGGAGCATAAAAAATCAAGCACGAGCGAAGCGAAGTATTTGATTTTTTGCGACCGACATCGAGAAAAGAGTGAGCTGCAAAGCAGCGACAGACGCGCAGCGGCTGCTTTTCGAGATGGTCAGGCAGGAATTAAAATCAAAAGCAAACGAAGCGAAGTATTTGAATTTTTTGCGACCGACATTGAGAGAGTGAGCTGCAAAGCAGCGACAGACGCGCAGCATAAAATGCTAAAGCATTTGGCTTTTCGAGATGGTCAGGCAGGAATTAAATTCAGGCGCGAGGGAAAAGAAGATAGAAATAAAAGGAGGAAGTCACAAAATGACAATGAGTGATCCTATCGCAGATATGCTTACAAGAATCCGTAATGCAAATACTGCTAAGCATGATACAGTTGACATACCCGCTTCCAGGATGAAAATGTCTATTGCACAGATACTTCTGGATGAGGGATATATAAACAAATACAATGTTACCGAGGACGGCAGCTTCAAGACGATCCACATCACCCTGAAGTACGGTGCGGATAAGAATGAGAAGATCATCTCCGGTATCAAGAGGATTTCAAAGCCCGGTCTTCGTGTATATGCGAACAAGGATGAGCTGCCCAGGGTTTTGGGCGGTCTGGGTATCGCAATCCTTTCCACCAATCAGGGCGTCATCACCGACAAGAAGGCGAGAGAGCTGAAGGTTGGCGGAGAAGTACTTGCATTTGTATGGTAAGCAGGACGAAAAGATTTTCTAAGGCAATAAAGTACATTGCCTAATAAAATCTAAGTTTCGTCCCTGAGAGAATCCGCAAACGGATTCTCGGCAAAGAAGATTCTTCGTAACAGGTTTCAATAGTTCTAATAACAATATAGGAGGTACGGGCATGTCACGTATAGGTAGAATGCCAATCGCAATTCCTGCAGGTGTTACTGTAGAAGTTGCAGAAAATAACAAGGTGACCGTTAAGGGTCCCAAGGGTACTCTTGAGAGAGTATTGTCCAGTGAAATGGAAATTAAGGTTGAGGGAGCCGAGGTGCTGGTAACCAGGCCCAACGACCTGAAGAAGATGAAATCTCTTCATGGTCTCACAAGAACCCTGATCAATAATATGGTAGTCGGGGTTACAAGCGGATACGAGAAGAAACTGGAAGTAAACGGTGTCGGTTACAGAGCGGCGAAGAGCGGCAAGAAGCTGACCCTGAACCTGGGCTATTCGCATCCGGTTGAGATGGAGGATCCCGAAGGGGTTGAGACTGTCGTAGAAGGACAGAATATCATTATCGTCAAGGGCATTGATAAAGAAAAAGTTGGTCAATTTGCAGCTGATATCAGAGACAAGAGAAGACCTGAGCCTTATAAGGGCAAGGGCATCAAGTATGCTGATGAAACTATCAGACGTAAAGTTGGTAAGACCGGTAAGAAATAACAGATAAGGAGAGTATGAAGATGGTTAACAAGAAATCAAGAAAAGATGTACGTGTGAAAAAACACATGAGAATTCGTAACCGCTTCAGTGGCACTGCTGAGAGACCTCGTCTGGCGGTGTTCAGAAGCAATAATCATATGTATGCTCAAATTATCGATGATACTGTTGGGAATACATTAGTATCCGCTTCCACGGTGGAGAAATCCGTCAAGGGTGAGCTGGAGAAGACCAATAACGTTGATGCAGCGGCATACCTGGGAACCGTGATTGCCAAGAGGGCAATTGAAAAGGGTATCAAGGAAGTTGTTTTTGACAGAGGCGGCTTTATATATCATGGCAAGATTGCGGCGTTAGCTGATGCGGCCAGAGAAGCTGGTCTGGAATTCTAGGAAAGGAAGAGGAATACATCATGAAACATACAGTCATAGATGCAAGCCAGTTAGAGTTGAATGATAAGGTCGTTACTATCAAGCGTGTGGCAAAGACCGTAAAGGGCGGCCGCAATATGCGTTTTACCGCTCTGGTAGTGGTTGGCGATGGCAATGGCCATGTGGGCGCAGGTCTGGGAAAGGCAGTGGAAATTCCCGAGGCGATCCGCAAGGGGAAGGAAGATGCAATGAAGCACATCGTTACCGTTGCGCTGGATGCAAACAATTCCATCACTCATGATTTTGTCGGCAAGTATGGTTCAGCAAACGTTCTGCTGAAGAAGGCTCCCGAAGGTACCGGTATCATCGCCGGCGGCCCGGCTCGTGTGGTTTGTGAGCTTGCGGGAATCAAGAATATTCGTACCAAGTCCCTTGGCTCTAACAACAAGCAGAATGTTGTTCTTGCAACCATCACCGGCTTAAGCCAGTTGAAGAGCCCTGAAGAGGTAGCGAAGAGCCGCGGCAAGTCCGTTGAAGAGGTAACAGCCTGAGAAGAAAATCTAAACGGATAAAGTACATCCGTAAAGATTTTCTACGGTGCCTGTCGGCACCTTTCTCAGGCTGAAGAGGGAAGAATTTCGCTGAGCGGTTACTTCCCGCATGAAAGGAGTAATAATTATGGCAGACAAGAAGTTAAAGATTACTTTGGTAAAGTCCACCATTGGGGCTGTGCCGAAGAACAGAGCAATCGTTGAGTCTATGGGACTGCGCAAGATCGGCAGCTCCGTAGTATTGCCTGACAATGATGCGACAAAAGGGCAGATTCGACTGGTTGGTCATTTGCTGAAAGTAGAAGAAGTATAAGTCGAAGGAGGTGTTAGAAATGGAATTATCCAATTTGAGACCCGCTGAAGGTTCCAAGCATAACGATTTCAGAAGGGGCCGTGGACATGGTTCAGGAAACGGCAAGACCGCAGGGAAGGGACACAAGGGACAGAAGGCTCGTTCCGGAGCACCCAGGATTGGCTTTGAAGGCGGGCAGATGCCGCTGTACAGACGTATCCCTAAGAGAGGCTTTACCAACAGGAATACGAAGGAGATCGTGGCCATCAATGTGAGCGCCCTTGAGCGCTTTGAGAATGGTGCAACAGTAGATGTAAATACATTGGTTGAGGCTGGCATAGTTAAGAATCCCAGAGATGGTATCAAGATACTCGGAAACGGAGAACTTACCAAAAAGCTCAATGTCAAGGTAAACGCATTCAGCGCATCCGCAAAATCAAAGATTGAGGCTCTTGGTGGAACAGCAGAGGTGATGTAATGTTTACAACGCTGAAAAACGCATTTAAAATCAAAGAACTCAGAGAAAAGATTTTATTTACCTTCGCCATGCTGGTTGTGATCCGTATCGGGTCACAGCTGCCTGTGCCGGGGGTAAACGGAGAGGTTTTCCGGCAGTGGTTCTCAGGGGATCAGTCTGGAGGTGCGTTCAGTTTTTTTGATGCGATTACGGGTGGTTCCTTCAGCAGTATGTCAATTCTTGCTCTGAACATCACTCCGTATATCACATCCTCTATTATCATGCAGCTGCTTACCATTGCTATCCCTAAGCTGGAAGAGATGCAGCGTGACGGTGAGGACGGAAGAAAGAAGATAATGTCCATTACCCGGTATGTGACTGTGGCTCTTGCACTGATTCAGTCAACTGCTATGGCCATCGGTTTCGGAAGGCAGGGATATCTGAACAACTTTAACGCCCTGAGCATCATCTGCTCTGTGGCTACGCTCACTGCAGGCAGTGCATTCCTGATGTGGGTGGGTGAGAGGATTACCGAGAAGGGTATCGGAAACGGCATCTCCATTGTCCTGGTCATTAATATCATTTCCAGGCTGCCCCAGGATCTGAAGACACTCTTTGATCAGTTTGTGCTGGGCAAGGCACCTGCTACCGCAATCCTTGCGGCAGTGATCATTATAGCGATCATTGTTGCCATGGTAGTCTTGGTCATCATATTGAACGACGGTACGCGCAAGATTCCCGTGCAGTATGCAAATAAGGTGCAGGGCAGGAAGATGGTTGGCGGACAGACCTCCAACATTCCGCTGAAGGTGAATACGTCGGGTGTTATTCCGGTCATCTTTGCTCAGTCTCTTCTGCAGCTGCCGATCATTATCTCTTCTTTCGCGCAGTATAATGGTACAGGCGTGTGGAGTGAGATTTTAAAATACCTGAGTTCGAACAACTGGTGTGACCCGAAGCAGATAAAGTATTCCGTCGGGTTGTTGGTGTATATTGCATTGATAATTTTCTTTGCATATTTTTATACATCCATCACGTTTAACCCGCTTATGGTTGCCGATAACATGAAAAAGCAGGGCGGTTTTATCCCCGGCATCAGGCCCGGAAAGCCTACCAGTGATTATCTGAATAAGGTGCTGAACTATATTGTGTTTATTGGCGCAATCGGTTTGACTATTGTTGCGGTGCTTCCTTATTTCTTCAGTGGTGTGTTTAAGGCGAATGTGTCCTTTGGCGGAACCAGCCTGATCATTATTGTCAGCGTGGTTCTGGAGCCTATGAAGCAGGTGGAG
>JAIDME010000427.1 GCA_029050705.1 Acetatifactor sp. | reverse complement strand
AAAAAATGTGTCCGGAGCCTATCCCGTCTCCCAATAATATAGAAATCTCTTCCCCCACAGATCAGGATGTGGACTATATTCTGGGATTGTATCTGTATGATATCCGGGAAGAGAGTGATGTGACCCAGCCTCCTTTTGTGCAAAAGGGGAGGGTACAGCTGCAAAAGCCGCCCAGGCCATATGGCCTTTACTATATGGTCTTTATAAACGGTTCCTCCCAGATGGGATTAAAGGCACCGGATATACAGAAAATCATCGGAAGAGTGGCACAGATTGTCAATGACAACAGTTCTGTTCTTCCCAACCAACTGCAGTCCTGGCTTACAACGCAGGAACCTCCCATTGTACTGTCTCAGGCGAAGATAAGTTTGGAGGAGAAAGTAAGGGTGTGGCAGGCTGTCAATAAGCCATATCAGATCAGCCTGTTCTACAAGGCGGCGCCCGTATTTCTGTCCAGCGAAGTGGTCATCGACACACCTCGTGTTGTGGACGCAAAATTCGGACTGCACATTACAGGAGAGGAAGGAGGAGAGGGATAACAGGTGGATGCATCCGTCATTTGCTTTCAGCTGGATTTATTGATCCGGCTCATTGATACCACGACCGGAGCAGAGCTGGAGGAGAGAAATGTCAGCTTTTTTAGAGACGGAAAGCCGGTCCGGCCCATTCCGAGAGGAAGCGGTAACTACGTATTCCTGAATTGCGGACGGGAGGACGGAAATCTGGAGATCAGGGCTCGGGGTTATGAGCCATGTCAGGTATCTGTTGAATATGAAATGCTGGACAGACAACTGCCTGTTAAAGAAGTGTTCCTGATACCGTCAGAGAACATGGCAGGTATTCAGCCCATTATTACTTTCTCAGGACAGCTTAAGGGACTGGAAAGTGTGCAGGCAGTAAATTTAGGCTCGACCTGTTGCTGTATCAGTGAATTTGATGAGAGAAAACGCATTATGAAGCTGTTTAAAACTCACAGGTCAGGCATGGATGACATTTATTATGGTTTGATCCACCCGGACAAACAGACCTACGAGCCGTTTGTGGTGGTAAAGGAGGTATCCGAATCTTCCATAAAGATCAGCCAGCCGTTACAGGAGCCATTTTCCGTGAATTCTCCGATTGCCAGAATTATTTTCGGAATGACCACACCGAAAGGAAACTATTTAATACGGGTCAGAGATGACGCAGCCCGTCTGATATATCTGGTTCGGTATGTGGTAAAAGGCAGCGTGAAATTCAAAACAGTGGACTTCCATAATCTGGAGGAAGAAAAACTGATATAAGGAGCAGGGCATATGGCACAAATCGTAGTAACAGGAGCGTCGGCAGTATGTACGTTCGGAACGGCGCCCGGAACAATCAACGCAACCTCTCAGACAGTTTGTATGGCAGAGGGGAAACCCATAGCGACGATTCAGGACTGTCAGCCGGGCAGTATCACCCCCTTTGGGATGTGTACGTCCCTGGCCAATCCGCAGGTGGCGGCGGCTACGGCGGCGGCTCTCGGGGTCCTGACACCCCAGCCGTGTGTCTGCGTGCCGGCAGGAACATGGATACCGACCAAGCCTGCCGTATTGATAAACAAGAAGCCCTGCCTTACCAATGACTGTACCTTGATGTGTGCCAACGGGGCAGGCGTTATCAGCATTACAGCCCCCGGGCAGATTAAGGCAGCCACAACATGATGTAAGGTACTTATTTGGAAAGAGAGAACGAAAGGAGAACTACTATTATGGCAGAATATTATACACCGGGCGTATACGTGGAAGAGTATGACAACTCTCCGCGGAGCATAGAAGGTGTGGGAACCAGCACCGCCGGATTTATCGGCTTTGCGGAAAAAGGCCCCACCATCGGAGCTCCGTCCCTGGTAACCAGTTTCAAATCTTTTGTAAAGCAGTTTGGAGGATTTTTAAGCGAGTTCACCCATGGGGATTACCGCTATCTGGCAAACAGTGTAGAACAGTTTTTTATCAACGGAGGCACTCGTTGTTACGTATCCCGTGTTATTCCAAAGGATGCAGTGGCAGCAAGAAAAGAGATGGGAAATCTTTCCATAGAGGCTGCTAATGAAGGAAAATGGGGCAACCGCATCCAGGTTTCCTTAAGCACAGTGGAAAAACGCAAAATGCAGTTGATCGCCGAGTCGGGAACCGGCTATGTGGCAAAGACTGTGGAAGGTTTCCGGGAAGGGGATCTGGTAGAGGTAAACGGGGAGTATAACCGTATTTCCACTATCTATGATAATACGGTAACCTTTGAGGTTCCGTTTACAGGAGCGGTAGTGGACAAAGGAATCATTCCCAAGACGGTTCTCTATCTGGTGACCGTAGATGTCAGTGTCCGCTATAATGACGAAGTGGAAAACTATGGGGAGTTAAGTTTTAACATTGCGGCTCCCAACTACATCGGTTCTCAGTTGTCAAAAAGTGAGATTGTAAAGGTTTCCGTGGGACAGCTGGAAGGAATCGGTAATCCTGTAGAGGCTATTTTCGGAGAGGGAATCCAGAGCGGCATGATAAATCTGGAAGGCGGTTCTGACGGAACCATGGATAAAGTCAATTCCCTGACCTTTATCGGAGTGGACAAAGGCCCCGGAAAACGCACCGGAATCCAGTCCTTCCTGGAAAACAGTACGGTCAGTATGCTGGCGATTCCGGGAATCACAGACCCGGAAGTCATCGTATCCCTGGTAGCTCACTGTGAGAGCTTAAAGAGCAGGGTGGCAGTATTTGACATGCCGAAGGATATGTATAAGCCAAAGGATCTGATCGAATACCGCAATATGATCGATTCCTCTTATGCGGCTATGTATCATCCATGGATCCAGGTGTTTGACCGTTCCTCCAATAAGAGTGACTTTGTTCCGCCGTCAGGTGCCGTTATGGGCATTTACTCCAGAACTGATGTGAACCGCGGCGTGCACAAGGCTCCGGCCAATGAAATCGTGTTCTGTACCGGTTTGAAGGTGAACTACACCAAGGCAGAGCAGGATATCTTAAATCCTGAGGGCGTGAATCTGATCCGCGCCATTCCCGGCCAGGGAATCCGTGTATGGGGCGCAAGGACTGCCAGCAGCAATGCGGCGTTCAAATATGTGAACGTCAGACGTCTGTTCATTTATGTGGAGGAGAGCATCAAGGCAAATACCAACTGGGTGGTATTTGAGCCCAATGACGCTGCGTTATGGCAGAGAGTCAGCCTGACCATCTCTTCATTCCTTGACAGTATGTGGAGAACCGGTATGCTGGCAGGTTCCACACCCAGCGAGGGCTATTTTGTGGAGATCGGAGCATCTACCATGAGCCGTGACGATATCATGAACGGCAGACTGATCTGCAACATTGGTATTGCTCCTTCCCGTCCTGCGGAATTTGTAATCTTCCGTGTGACCCAGCATACTGCTGAGGCAGGCGGAGAGCAGGCAGAGGGCTGATTGAATAATCGTTGAGAAGCAACGCAATACAAAAGGAGAGATAAAACATGGCGACATATGAGAACAGTAAAGGACTTTCCTATCCTTTGACAAAAATGAACTTCCTGGTTACTGTGGACGGAGTTTCCGGTACGGCGGCGTTCAGTGAGGTAACAGGGGTGGAAGCGTCGGTTGATGTGATTGAATTCCGTCAGGGGAACGCGAACAGCCTGGCTCCGGTCAAAATTCCGGGTCTGGTAAAGCACGGTAATGTTACCCTGAAGATGGGATATACCTTAGACAGCGCATTTAAGACCTGGATTCAGGAGTGTGTCAGCGAGGTGAGAGGCGAGATTCCCCGTAACAATGTGCAGATTGAGATGATCGACATCAACGGCGGATCTCCGCAGACCATGGCCACGGCCATCAGCGGAACCAGAGTATGGATCCTGACCAATGCATGGGTGACCAAGTACAATGCGCCTGATCTGGATGCAAAGACAAGCGATGTGGCTATTGAGAGCGTTGAGATCGCTTATGAGGAGCTGGTGATTCCGAACTAGGAATCAGGGAAGAATGGAGGGGAAAGCCTCAAAATGGCTTTCCCCGGCCAGTATTATTCGACCGGCGATACTGTCTTGCATAAATACCACCTGAGGCTGGGTGTTATTTATGGAATGCAGTATGAATGAGCAGGAGAGGAGAACAGGATGGAAACAGTATATGAGTTTACTTTGCCGAAAGGTTATTTGGACAGTGCCGGACAGCTTCACAGGAGAGGGAAAATGCGCCTGGCTACGGCTGGTGATGAGATCAGTGCTACCAGGGACCCCAGGGTTTTAAGCAATCCTTCTTTTCTTACCATTGTGATCCTGGGCAAGGTGGTGACGGAATTAGAGGGGCTGGAGATGGTGACAGCCAATGTGATCGAGAAATTATTTACGGCAGATCTGGCATTTTTGCAGGATATGTATCAGAGAATCAATGACATTGAGCCGCCGGTAATGGAGGTGGTCTGCCCGGACTGCGGAAAGATTTTTAAGGCACCCTTAAATTTTACAGGGGAGGGATAAAACTGTATCCCAAAGAGGAACTGTATCGGGAGATGGCGTTTATCTCTTACTATTTTCACTGGAGCAACGAAGAGGTTTTAAAACTGGATCATATGAGCCGGAGAAAATGGTGCGGTGAGATATCGCAGATCAACCAGAGTTTGAATCCCTCCAAAAAAGAGAAAGAAAAAAGCATTCTTGATATGAAAGCTACACGTTAGTGAAAATTTTGTCAGAGAGGTTGATGAGAATATGGCACTTGAGACGGCGGACTCAGGGAATATTTTAGTGCGGAATGAAGGAAGAAATCCGGCGGTTAATTTTAATTTCCTGCTGCGGGTAGAGGGAATTTATGATCTTCCCTGCAGATCGGTGAAGGCTTTTCAGAAGGAAAATGAGTATGAATATATTCAGGAAGGCGGACTTAACGATTATGTCCATATGCGCCGCAAACCGATTTCCAAGCCATTTACATTTCAGGTAGAGCGGTATGCGGGGGTTGATATTTTTGACCCACTGGCCCGTGGCACGGATTTGGTGCTTCCGGTAATATTGATGGTCAACCGGTATCTGGCATACGGTGATTTTCTTCCGGACCGCATGTATGTATTTACAGGGTGTACGGTAATGTCCAAGGAATACGGGGAACTGAATGCGGAGAGAAGCGGTCTTTTGATAGAGACTACAACCATTGCATACAGGGAAATGATGTGTATAGATAATCCCGCTACAAGCTTTTTGATGGAGGAACCGTGGAAATTCCGGGGCACGGAAAAAAAGGGAAACGGAAATCAGTCCGCCGTGCATTACAAGGCCGGCGATGTGGACGACAGGGAGCCGGTTCTGGAAGAGGCCAGAAAGCGTGCGGAAAAGTGGGAGTTTAAGGATGAAAACGAAAAGCCTAACACAGTGCCCTTGAAGGCCGTGCAGCCCCGGAATCAGAAGACCAAAGAGGAAATGGAAAGCAGTGCAAAAAGGTGGCCCAATGCCCGCAGCGCTGCCAATGTGGCGGCGTTTCTGGGTAAGAATTAACACTTGAAAATCTGAAAGGAGGATGAGCCGTGCTTACCGTGAAAGCGCCTATTGAATTGAAATGCAATACAAACATGGTCTCATCCTGGGAAAAATTTTACCATAGAATCAGTGGAAACTATGAGGTAATGTCCTCCGGGATTGACCATGAGGACCTGCTCCATGTGATGTCTGTTCCGCCGGAAATATATGTGGGGGATGGCGGAATGGCCAGCCTGGTTAATAACACCAGAATCCAGAATAACCGGGAAACAAAGCTGGAGATCATCAACAATCTTCTAAACAGGATCACACTGACAGAACAGGCAGACCTGACATATCAGGACAGGGTTTATATCACGGAGGTATTGAACAAGCTGGGTATTCAGAATGTAAGCCGGTTTATGGATCAGGTTGTGGCACTGAAACAGGAGACACGGGCCACAGAACAGTTGATCAGCCTGTATTGGAATCATTTAGAAGAGTTAAACCGGGTGGTCCGGCAATATAGTCATATCAATAAGAGCGAAAAAACAGTTACGGAAAATTCGGAAAGCCGGACTGACCTTCACCTTCATGAAGAGATTATGAACCGGCTGCAGACAGGGGCAGTATATCAGATCCTTTATAATTTTTACAGCAGCTATAACAACAGCAACCGGTATGTCGCAGGTTCCGAACTTCAGATTACGGAGCAGAAACGGGTGGCGGCTAATATTCTGCTGAACCGGTTGAAAAGTGTGGTTCGGGAGGATAATGTGCCCCTGGTGTACCGGCATGAAAATTATTATGAAACCATGAATCTGGAAGAAAACCGGATAGATCAGGATACCATGAATACCCGGATCACATCGGCGGTTCTGTTAAATCTGGTCGACAATCTTTATTTCAGCCGGTTTGAGAGACAGCTTAAAAAAAGTGATACATGGCTAAATATGAAAAACGCCCTGTATCAGACTATGGACAATACACTTTGGAGGCTGAAAAATGAGATAAGCAGCCGTTTTGATACACGAAACAGTAAAAAGGCGCTGACTGTCTATCAGAGACAGGTCTATGAACAGGAAATTGAGGCGGTTTATCAGCTTCTGGCCTTAGGGCAGGAAGAACCGACGGAAACGGGAAAAAATGATTCGATCCGGTTCTATAACCAGATAATATCAGAAGAAAACCGCTATGAAGGAGCAGATATCCGATATCCTGCCGCTGTTGAGGATGAGTCGGAAGAGGCGATTGAGACAGAGGACAAGGAGGTCAGGGACAACAGACCGGAAACAGACCGGAGGCTGGAAAGGGAGACAGAGCGTCTTTTATCAGAATACAGCAGCCGGTTTGAAAAGGAGCAGTCTGTTGTTTATCAGGGGGAAAGCCGGAATCAGATCCTGACGGAAATCTATGAAAGTCCTTTAAGGCAGGACAAAGAAGAGCAGGGAAGGTTTTCGACGGCAGAAGTAAACATTCCCGGAGACCGGGAGAATTATTTTGTCACAGAGGAAAACAATGTTCAGCAGACGCTGTACAGCCAGGAGGAGAACCTCACGGCCATTGAGCGGCAGATAAAGCAGATCAATCAGCAAAATATAGAGAATTTTAATCGTTACCAGGAGATTTTGCGGCAGCAGGAGGGGCAAAAAAAGACAGACAGGCCGTCCGCGGAGAGAATGCGGCAGGAAAGCTTATTGGCTCTTGAGAATCCGGAACGGTTTATAGAAGAGTACCGGCAGGAGACCAGCGTGATACAACAGCAGAAGCTGGAGAATTTAAGTCGGTTTACAGAACTTCTGCCGGAGCAGACCAGAAAAATATACGAAAGGCTGGAACAATACCGGAGCAGATCCGGACAGCCGGAAGGCCATGCTCAGGCGACCCGGGATAACATAGGACTTCTTCTCCATGATATTCAGCAGATTGAGAGGGAAAACACTACAACAGAATCTATTTCCCAAAAGGATGTGGAACATCTCCGCCGGATGTCTGAGACTGTTTTGGAAAAATGGGAGGAGAGAAAGGGAACGGAATCCGGATCAGGAACAAGGACAACAGTTGAAGGGAGCAACATTTCCCTGGTTCATAAGTCAGTAGAGAATCAGGTGGATGAAGAACTGCTGCAGCAGCTTCTTGAGCAGAACAGGACATTGAGCAGCAAGGTTCGGGTGACAGAGAATGAAAAAGAGGAAACCCAGGTGAATCGCACCACAATACATCAACAGACTCAGAACAGCCTGATAAAAGAAACTGAAGATTTGACAGAGCTGATTCAAAGGGGAGTGCAGAGGCAGATCAGCAGTATCTCCGACCAGGTCTACAGCAAGCTGGAGAAACGGCTTCAGAACGAAAAGCAGAGACGAGGATACTAAATTATGAACGCTTTAATGCAAAATTTAGGGAGCAGTATCACCGGGAATATCCCCAAAGCCATTCTGTGTGTCAGGGATATGCTGGGGGATGATTCTGTGGAAGATGAGGCAAAAGCTGCCGCCAGTCTTCAAGAGAAACTTCTAAAGGAAACCCGGGCTGCCCTGGAGCGGGGAACCGGGGACCGTACACAGGTTTCCCAGACCTTTGGCTCTTTAACAAAACAAGGCGGCAAGATGGGAGGTTCCGGCTATCTGGCCATGGAAGTCCAGTATAATCCCAGTTCCATCCATATGGAAACCCGGGCTGGTGTGGTTGATTATTCAGGCGGAAATCTGGGCGGCCAAAGCATCAATCAGCTTGCCCAGGACAATCAGCCGGTGGCCACTATCATGAGCTTTCAGTTGATTTTTGACGATATGAATCCCGCCGATGCATTTATGCTGGAGAATCTTGTCCCGACAACTGTTGGAAACACGGTTTCTTTAGTCGGCAGCGGGGTGAAAAAGAAGGTAGACGGGGGCTATTCGGTCCAGAAGCAGGTGGATGGCCTGATGGCCCTGTTGACCCAGACTGAGACCAGGCATGTGATCTTTTTCTGGGCAAAAATGTGTTTTCGCGGAGTATTGACCGATGTGAGCACCCGTTATACCATGTTCAATAAAGATGGGAACCCCATCCGGGGAGTGGTGGAACTGTCGATCAGGCAGGATGCGGAAGATGAGTTTGGTCACTGGGACAAGGCATTTACCAAAGCATTCGGAAAGGCGGCGGAAAATGCGGAACGCGGCATGGCAAGCGGGTTTTCCAAAATAAGCAATAATAATTTTTTAAATCTCAACTTGTAGGCAGGAGGAAAAAATGTCGTTGTCAGACTCTGTTTCTCAAAGATTCGGAAATATTGAGAAGGCGGTCATAGAAATTATTGACCTGAGAGGACGGAAAGTGATGGTAGAGCCGCCGGTAGAAGTACAGGGAGGCGGCGGTCCGGCAGGAATGCAGTCTTCCATACCTTCCATGTCCTTCCTGAAGGCGTCTGAGACTTTTGCCGGTGCATCAGCTCTGGGAGATACCGTAGCTTATGTGGAAAAAGCGGCAGGATTAGATGCCCGGAACGATCCGGTCTCTCCTCTCTCCAATGTGGCAGGCGCCACAAGGAAACTTTTTTATGTGCAGTTTAACCCGAACGAGGTGTCTTTGTCCGGTTATGCGGACCGTCCGGTCATGAAGACGGACTTTTCAAAAAAAGGAAGCGGCCCCGAATATGTCCCGGCAAATCCGCGAATCACTATGAATGTGAAATTGATCTTTGATAAAACAGACCCTCAGGATGCATTCATGGGGGATAAGATTAATATGTCAGCAACCGGCATGATCACGGGAGGGGTAAAGGCAGGGCTTTCGGCAGCAGGGAAAAAGGATAATTCCGTTCAGGAGGAAGTAGAGGGGCTTATTGCGGCGCTCCGTTCCACATATACCAGGCGAATCACTTTTCATTGGGGAACCATGAACTACACAGGGATACTCAACAGGGTTTCGGCTGAGTATACCATGTTCAATGTCCTGGGTCTGCCCATAAGAGCCTATGTAAACCTCTCTCTGACCTGTGCGGACGAGGATGTCTCTCCCGGCAGCATGGGACAGTGGCAGAAATATTATGACCGGCTTTTTAGGGACGGGGATAAAAGTTATGTCAAAGCGGCTCAAAAGGCGGGAAATTGGTTTAACTTTAATGTCTGATCATTGGGAATAAAACAGAACGGAAAGGACGGTGGGGTCATGGCATCATTTAAATATGAAGATTTAAAAGAAAAATATGAAAATTTTTCCCATCCTCTGGCCCAGATTCTGGTCAACGGCAAAGATGTTGCGGACAATAAATGCGGTTTCCGGCTATCCGATATTGAGGTGGAAATGACCAGCGGTTTTGAGGCAGCCATAGCCACCTTCTGGATATATGGCTGCTATGACGAGAATCGCAGCGAATTTCGGTTTTCGGATTTGAAAAAGTACATTTTTATGGGTTCCAGTGTGGTCATCAACCTGGGATATGGGATACATGTCCGTGAAATCTTCCGGGGATTTATATCCAGAGTCAATTTCTCGTTCCGGGATGGCGAAGAAGCGATGCCGGGGGTGGAGGTAACGGCCATGGATGTGAAAGGTATCATGATGTCAGGAAATTACTCCAGGCAGCTGGAAGTGTCCTGCTTTTCTGAGGGCGTCCGAAAAATCCTTGAGCAGACGGCCTCTGCTTATGAAAGGCTGAAATCCATAGAGGTGATTACCAAATTAGATATTACGGACACGCCGGACAGGGAAGAAACGGGCGGCGGTGCTCAGGGGGACAGGCCTTCAGACAGAACCATTGAGATGGTCTGTGAAAGTGATTATGAGTTTGTGGTGAAAGCGGCTAAAAAATTTAACTATGAGTTTTTTTCCATAGGAGGAACCGTATATTTCAGAAAGGCCAAGAACAACAAAGAGATTCTCATGGAGGCAGGGCCGGGATATGGCCTGAAGAGCTATGATGTGGGATATGACCTGACCGGAATAGTGGGGAAGGTGGAAGTCCGCGGGATGGATGTAGGAAAATCAAAAATGATTTCCTCCTCAAAAAAACTGCAAAACAAAATATCCCAGGGAAATAAGGCCAAACCTCTGGTAAGCAAGACGCAGAAGGTGTACATAGACCCCACTGTCTCTTCTCAGAAAGATGCCGGTTACAGAGCCGAATATCTGATGGAGGATATTTCTTACCGTCTGGGAACTCTGGAGGCAGAGTTTATCGGGCTGCCGGAACTGACACCGGGACGGTTTCTGAAGATAAAAGGACTGGGGACGGCAGCGTCCAATACCTTTTATCTGGTCACGGTCCGGCATATTATGGACAGCCAAAGAAAATATGTGACCAAGGTAGTCGGAAAGGCGGCCAGCATGGAGACAGACGTAGTGTGAGAAAGGCATGGTTATTGAAATGGGACTATATGATGTGATTGATGATATTACGGAAAAACAGGTGATGAAGACGGACACCGGTGACAACCGGATTTTCGGAGTAGTGGTAGGGCAGGTGGCAAAAAACTATGACCAGAATATGCCGGGGCGCGTCTGTGTGACCGTGCCTACCAGAGATAAGGACGCCAACGAATTAAAATGGGCCAGGGTGGCCATGCCTTCCGGCGGTTCCAAATGGGGACATTATTTTCTGCCGGAAGTGGGGGACCAGGTGCTTTTAGTCTTTGAACAGGGAAATATAGAGAAGCCTTATGTGATCGGCTGTATTCCCAAAGACCGGGACGAGATTCTGAAGAAAACCGCAGATGAAGACAACCAGTACAAAAAGATTGTCACAAAAAACGGAAATACCATCTATTTTGAAGATAACAGGGAAGGGGAAGGCGACAAGGATAAGATAAAGATAGTCACCGCCAGGGGAACCCACAGGATTGAGCTTGATAACGAGAAGAATGTGATCCTGATTTCCGATAAAAACGGGAAAAACCATATTCAGATGAAAACGGAATCCGGAGACATGGAAATTACGGCGGAGAAGAAGCTGACGGTGAAGGTGGGAGATAACATTGAACTGATCATGAACGGAAGTAATGGGTCAGTTAAGTTAGAGGCCACCAAATTAAGTGTAAAGACGAGCGGAAATATCAATCTGAAGTCGGATGGAAATACCGAACTGAAGGCCGCCAGCTTGTCCGCGGAGGCAAATGCAATGCTGAAGCTGAAGAGCAGCGGAAATGCTTCTTTGTCGGGAACACCGGTTATGATCGGGTAGATTTGTTGCAGCAAGAATGGAGATTAATATGTCGGAAAAGGGATTTTTAGGCGCGGGAATGAAATTTCCGCCCCAGATCAATAAGGCCACGGGACGGTTTGTGGTTTCATCAGAAGAGGAAAGTGTGAAGGAGTCTGTATACCTGATCCTGATGACCCAGCAGACGGAACGGTTTCTCAGGCCGGAATTCGGAAGCAACCTGATGTCCTATACCTTTATGGACATCAACGTGACCTCTGTCAATATGATGATACGGGATCTTACGGAACAGATATTAAAGCAGGAGCCAAGGGTTCAGGATGTGGAGATTACCACTGATTCCCGGGTCAGGGAAGGATGCCTGCTTGTTAATATTGATTACACTGTCCGCAGCAGCCATGTGAGAGACAGTTTGGTATTTCCCTTTTATTTAAACGCAGCAGCCGAGGAAGAAGCTTATGAGCCAGAACAATATGAATCAGAAGAATTGGAATGAATTGAAAATTGATAAACGCTCCCGGGAGGATATTGAAGACAGGATTGAAGAACTGGCCTCTTCCTATGTGCCGGAGTGGCATTTTGACCGGGAGAATCCGGATATCGGTTCGGTCATTGCCAAAATCTTCGCGGCCCAGATGGCCGGAAATATCAAAAGATACAACCAGGTGCTGGAAAGGTACCATACAGAATTTGTAAATATGCTGGGAATTTCCCTGCTGCCCCCCAAGCCTGCTACAGCCACGGTGGTCATGGATCTGGTCCGGGATACCATACCGGGGGCCACGGTGTATAAGGGCACAAAGCTGCTGGCGGAAACGGAGCAGGAAGGCGGGCAGATTATCTTTGAGACTGCCCACAATCTGTACGTGACTAATTCCGTTCTGGAAGCCGTGTTTATGACCATAGAGAGCGACGGAAAGATCATTCCCTTGAAAGGCCGTTTTGAACCCGCCGGGATAACGGACGGAACCGTGATGGCAGAAGAAGAGGAAGACGCTTTTGACGGAGAGGAGGAGAACGGTTTAACGCCGTTTCGTCTCTTTGGCAGTGAGTTAAACGGGATTCAAAAAAACGCCCTGCTGCTGTATCATTCCATAGTGCTGGATGTAGAGAACAATAATATTTATATGAAGCTTCAGGGAAATTCGAAGTTGTTAAAGAAGATAGAGGAGAAGCGTTATCGGTTTTACTATCTGGCAGAAGAAGGACTGATTCCTGTTGAGAAGGTTCAGGTGCTTTCGGATGGGGAGACGGTGATCCTCAGGAAGGAAAAAAAGAATCTTAAAACAGAACTTGAGGGAAAGCAGTACAGTCTGCTGGCTCTTGTGGCAGAAGAGCCGGTGGAAGAAAACTTTTCCGTATCCCGCATTGCCATGTCTTCTTCAGGGGACAAGGTTTTTGCGGATTTCGCAGGCAGCGGCGCTACGGATTTTGATGTTCAGTCCTTTGACCCCTTTGGCGATACCCTGTCTTTGTACCAGGAATGCTATCTGGGGCATGACGAGTACTTCAGCAAGGCAGGGTCAACGGTGTGCCTGGAGTTTGAATTATCCTACAGGGAGCACAGAATTCTTAGCACTGTCCAGGACGAGGATACCCAGCTGAAGATCATAAAGAAAAAACCGAAGGTTATCTGGACGGATATGCCGGCAGACACCAGGGCAGAGGAAATTTCTCTTGAGTATTTTAACGGAATCGGATGGAAGAAGCTGAAAACCTTTCAGGAAACAGGGAATATGTTTGCCCAGGACCGGGAAGGAACTTATGAAATCTCCTTTGTATGTCCGTATGACTGGCAGGAGACAGGGGTGGGGGCTTATCAGGGAAGGTGCATACGGATGCAGGTGTTAAAGGCGGATAACTGTTATATGCGCCCCTGTATCCATCACTATCCTCATATAAAGAATCTGAAGGTGTCTTTTTCCTATGAAAGCCATTATATGGACGCAGAACGTCTGATTTCCATTGTGGGAACCGGAAAGCAGGAACTGACAAAGGCTGTAAAAGAAGGCAGTTCTTTTGTGGCGTTTTCCAGAGGCATGTACACGACGGATGCCCTGTATCTGGGATTTTCCCGGAAAATGGAATCCGGTCCCGTCAGTATCTTATTCCAGATGGAGGAAGGCAGCCGTTTTGAAGGGACCAAATGCCGTTTTGAATACAGCACTGCCAAGGGCTTCAAGCAGATGAAGGTTCTTGATCATACCATGGATATGTCCCGCTCCGGCACGGTGATGTTTATGCCTCAGGCAGATATGCATGCGATCACGCTGGAGGGAAAGAAAGAGTACTGGATTCGCATAAGTCCGGTGGATGCCCGTAGAATCCCCAGGGAAGGGGCGCTGCCCGTTATCAAGGGCATAACGCCCAATGCTGTCCAGGCGGCGAATATAGAAACCAGAGCAGAAGAAGATTTTTATCTGGATGAGTCCTTGCCGGATATGTCCGTAAGCTTAGGAGTCCCCTATATTCTGGATATTGATCTTTGGGTGAACGAGAAAGGAAAATATTCCGGACGCCAGATGATTCAGCTGGCAAAGGAAAATCCTGATACGATCCGGGCAGAGTATGATATTTTAGGCGAGATTTCCTCTTTTTATGTAAAATGGCAGGAAACGGACCGGTTGGACGATCCGCCATCCAAACAATGTTATATGCTGGATCGTATGAACAGCCGCCTGATCTTTGGGGATGGAATCAGCGGAGAGATTCCGAGAGTTCTGGATGATGTGGCATTTAAGGTTACGATCCGGTGCTGCAATGGAAAGGAAGGCAACGTAGCGCCCGGGCGGATCAATGATTCTCTGGAAAATATTATGTTTGTGGATAGTATCGCCAATCCTGTAAAGGCTTACGGCGGAAGTAATATTGAGGATTTGGACAGTGCGCTGCAAAGGGGAGCCAATATTTTAAGCGCCAGAAGACGTCTGGTGTCCATGGGGGATTACATACGGGAAATTAAAAGCTTTTCCGATACCATTGACAAAGTCCGGTGCGTGGTGGGAAGAACCATTCATGGGGAAAAGAATGACAATGCGGTGACGTTTGTGATTCTGTTAAAGGATTTTGCGGAGGGTTCGTATTCCTTCCACAGTGTGTCAGGGAAATTAAAAAAGCATTTGATGGAATCCTGCGAACTGACCATTGCCCCCGGAGATTTTCATATTGCAGAGCCGATTTTTGCGGAGGTATCCGTAGACATATGGGCGGAAGTGCTTCAGATGGATGACAGCTTTGAGGTCCAGAATCTGCTTCAGGAATCGCTGGAGCGGTATCTGAATCCCATTAGTTCCGGATATGGAGACGGCTGGGAGATTGGAACCATGCCAAAGAAAGCCCAGTTGATGATGCGGCTGAATGTGTTAAAAAGCAAGGCAGTCATAAAGAAGATGGCAGCTGTTGTAAAGTATACGGATCAGCAGGGAACCCACGAGATGGATCTGGAGGATATGGAGGAAAGTCCCTTTGTCATATGCAAAAGCGGCAGGCACAGGGTAAATATCATGATTTCGGAGGAAAAGCGTCATGCTGAATAATCGAAACCTGGAGGAAAAGACCTATGAAGAGATGATGGCAGAGGCGCTTTTGCAGATTCCGCTGTATTCTGAGGAATGGACAAACTATAACCCATCAGATCCGGGAGTCACTATCCTTGAGAATCTGACAGCCTTTGAAGCTCTCCAGCAAAATTATATTTATGAGATTACTCCGGCTATTCAGCAGAAGCTGTTAAAGCTGGCCGGTTTTGAAGCGATAAAGGGGCGCTGCGCCAGAGTGCTTCTTGCAGCGGAGGGAATCCGGGAGCCGCTCAAGATTCCGGCCAACCAGAAGTTTATGGTAGGAGATTTATGTTTTGAGACAAACCGCAGCCTGGAATTAAGACCATACCATATGACAGGCGTCTATGGGGTGCAGAACGGCAGACAGTGTGACTGCAGTTATCTGCTGGACAGCGAGGTGCAGGTGCCTGCCTGTATTTTCGGAGATTCTCCCGAAGCAGGAGACAGTGTGTGGTTTATCATGGATGACCCCCCCGGGGCGGGAGAGGAAATTTCTTTCTATGTGACTGTGGCAGACCGGTATAACAGGAATCCCTTTGTGGAAAAGGGCAATAACACGTTTGCGGATATCAGGTGGGAATGTTATACCGATCAGGGGTTTGTGGAACTTTCCGTGAGAGATTACACAGGATGTTTTCTGGTGAGCGGGGAAATCCGTGTGCGTATGCCGCAGATTCCGGCAGCGCCATGTGAGGAGGCTCCGGGCGGCGGCTATGTGATCCGGGCCACTCTGGAGCGGGCGGACTATGATGTGCGGCCCAGGCTGACCAGTATCAGCGGCTTCTTATTTGAGATATGGCAGAAGGAGACAAAGGCTGTATGCCATACATTTAACAAGGTATCCGCCGTAAACCTCTTAAGCGATCTGCTGCCTCAGGGATATGTGACGGTTTTTTGTAAAGAAGAAAAAGGCTCTTCTTACAGGCGGTATATGCCCGCCGGTGAGACAGAGGAAACGGGGCGGTTTTACCGGGAAACCGTAGAAGAGGATCAAAGCCATACCTGGAGGTTTGACAGGCGGCGTTTCGGATATGGGCCGGAAAAGGTGAGAAATGCTGTTAAGATCGTGGCTTACAGTGAAGAGACGATGCGCCGGTATTTTCTTGGGACGGTTTTGGGAAATGACCGTCAGACCATAGAGCTTCCGGCCAGACATATTGTGGCGGACAATTTCTGCATTATTGCCAGAAGAACCGGGCAGGACGGTGAGGATATCTATGATTTTGTCAGGCCCAGCCGTTATGGGCAGGAGGATCTGACCTATCATCTGTATGAGGATGAAGGGAAGATCATTATTGAGGATCCGGGAGACTTTATCGGCGCTGATTTGTATGTAGGGACATTGAGCACCACCAGAGGAAAGGAAGGAAACGTCCGGGAAGGCAATGTGTTTCATGGAGTGGGGATTTCACCTTCCGTAAGATTTTATAATCCGGCGGAGGGAACAGGAGGGGCTTTCCGGGAAACGCCGGAGGAAGTAAAAAAGAGATTTTTGCAGGATTTAAAGCGGCCTTATACGGCAGTAACGGCAGAGGATTATGAAAAGCTGGTGAGGGAGACGCCCCAGCTTTGTATCCATAAGGTCAGGGCATGGATGAACAGGAACAGGAACATGGTCAGCATTGCGGTGAAGCCGGGAACCGATGAAGAGTTTCCCAAATTATCGGAAGCATACCGGACAGCGATTGAAAAACAGCTGGAAGATAAACGGCTTTTGACCACCAAAATTCAGATCGTTTCGCCGGTGTACACACCTGTTGATGTCCATGGAACCATTTATGTGAAGCGACAGTATGAAAACAGCCGCGAGCTGATCGAACAGGCAATCCGCAAGGAGATCGATTATATTCATTCGGGAAAAAACTTTGGAGAGATACTGAAGTTTGACCAGGTATTCCATGAAATCGAGAGCCTGGACTGCGTGGAGTTTATCTATGAGCTGTCTTTGATCCCACGCAATCCCAGTCTGGCCAGGCTGGTGGAGGCGGACATTGTCCCGGTTCAGAACTGCCTGTGCTATGGAGGAGACATTGTGCTGGAAACAGGAATTTATATGTAAGGGGGTGTAAGGAAGAGTGGCGGGAAGCAGTTATTCTGTAAATAAAAGCCGCATACAGCAAGGATATTATTCAGGCTTTGAACCGGAAGAGGGCGGAAGCCTGACTGTGGTCAGGGATGAACCGGTCCATTATCTGTGCTTACGGGCCATAGACAGCGCAGTTTTAGATTCCACATGGGGAAGGCTTAGCTTTGAGGCATCTTTTTCTGAAAATATGGTGTGTTATTTGTATGTGGCGGCACTGAATGAGGATTCCTTTTACAGAAACGGACAGCCTGTGGCAATTGATTCATTTTTGTGTGACAGCCGGGAAGAAATCATCATTAAAAAAGAATTTTTCCGGCAGGTGGAAGGGCTGCGTTTTGTAAACCAGAAGGATGTGCTTTTATACGGGCTCCGGGGACGGTATCTGTACCTGATATTAGAGCTGACAGGGCTGGGAGAAGGCCGGATATCCAATATAAGGGTAGATTTACAGGGGGATAACTTTATGAATACCTTTCCGGAAATCTACCGGGAGAGAGGGGGATTTTTCCACCGTTATATGTCCGTATTTTCCAGCATATACAATGACTTTCAGAATGACATAGAAGCGCTGCCGGGGATTCTGGATCCGGACACCTGTCAGGCAGACCTCCTGCCCATATATGGCAGATGGCTTGGCATTCGGGTGGGAGATAAATTTCTGGAGGAGGATGCTCTTCGGACTTTGGTAAAGGAAGCCTACAGTCTGACCAGGATGCAGGGAACCAGGGCTGTGCTGGAGCGAATCGCCGAAATCGTTCTGGGCGAGAAAGGCATGGTGCTGGAACGGAATGTGCTGGAGGACTATATTGAGAAAGAGCAGATGGCAGAATTTGAGAAACTGTATGGAAACAGCGCATATGATGTGACCATACTTGTGGGAGAATCCATAACGGAAGTTCAGAAATCCCAGCTGCTGTTTTTGTTAGACCAGTTTAAGCCGGTCCGTTCCCGGCTTCATATCATCAGAAGGAAAAAGGCCGGAACCCTGGATTCCTATTCCTATTTGGATATGGACGCCAGAATCTCAGGGCAGCAGGAGGGCAGTCTGGATGCCGGCCAGGAACTGGATGGCTATATACGAATAAATTAATCAACCACAGGAGGGTGAAGGAAGATGACGATTTCAGAAACAAGACAGGAAGGCATGATACAGCTGGATATAGAGGGCAGGGTAGATACCAACACCAGTCCCCAGTTACAGCAGAGTATTCTGCAGGCTTTTCAGAAAGGCACCACGGTAGTTTTAAATATGGAAAAGGTGGAGTATGTGTCAAGTGCCGGCCTCCGCGCGTTGCTGATCGGGCAGAAGACCGCCAATTCCAAAGGCGGGAGCATGAAGCTGGTCCATGTAGGTGAGGCTGTGATGGAAGTGTTTACGCTGACCGGATTTGCTGACATGCTGACCATTGAGTGATCAGAGGTTTCATGATTGAATTTATACATGTGACAAAACGATATGAAGGCTCGCAGGAAAATGTGTTTCAGGACTTTAACGCGGAGATTCGGACAGGGGAGTTCATTCTTCTGACAGGAGAAAGCGGAGCAGGGAAAACTACCCTTATCCGTCTTCTGCTGAAGGACACGGAGATCACATCAGGAAAAATCCATGTATTAGATCAGGATATTGAGCAGATAGG
>JAIDME010000426.1 GCA_029050705.1 Acetatifactor sp. | reverse complement strand
CTGCAACGCATTGGCAACGGCTTTCCCTGTGTCCTGTTCACTGCCGCCGTAATTTATCCCAAAGGCAATCTTCCCCACGCTCGCCATATCTGTTATCTGCTCTTCCGTAATAGGCGCCGTCCGTGAATCCCCCCGGCGGACACGTTCATTGTAAGCATTTACACATGCCGCGGCCGTCTGCGCTATCAGTTCCCGGACAGTAAGCGGCACGGGCGAGTACTCAAAATCTACGGGCGCCACTGTCTGTTTTCGTTTACCGATCTGTTTCAGATGAATCTTTACTATCATTGCCGCCCTCCTGTGCTGACAAAATATTGTGTTCGCAATAAATTATAACATGCTTTTCCGTTTTTGGCGATTTAAATTACTGGTATGTTCAACGATTCGCTGTATATGGTAAAGACAAAAATGCCCGGATATGCTATGCTTTTCCCGGAGTTGATAAGTTTGGAATAAAAGTTCCAAATATTGATTTGATGCCCGCCAGAGCGGACAGGGAGGTATACAAATGGATTTAATACAGATTGGAAAATTCATAGCAGAACTCAGAAAAGCGCAGGGACTTACACAGGAGCAGCTCGGCGAGAAAGTTGGTGTGACTAATAAGACCGTTTCCAGATGGGAAACCGGAACCTACCTGCCACCGGCTGACGCACTATTATCCATAAGTAAGATATTTGATGTTACCATCAACGAAATACTGAGTGGTAAGAGACTTACAGAAAAAGAATACAAACAGGCTGCTGAAGAAAATCTTACACAGACTATCAAGGTTAGTAGTTTTTCACTTAAGGAAAAGATTGATTACTATAAGAAAAAGTGGTTGAAGGAACATATCACTATTATGGTTTTAATTGGTATCTGTATTATAGGAGTATTTGCGGCCGGTATTATTTTACGAAATTCTTTAATAGGATATGCTGCAATCCTGATGCTGGTACTTGCTCATGGCTGGAGAAACAATACAATGATGACTTATGTAGAAAAAAATGCTTATGACGGTACAGGAAAGCAATAATGCCCCGTTTACCGATTAATCACATTTTTGCTTGCTAAAATTACTTTTTACCAAAATATCTCAGCGTATGTTTCTTATATAAGACATACTCATCCCCAAACATATTTTGCATATGAGTTTCCTCCTGTAATATCTGAAGATGAAGCATTACAGCCGCCCAAACAGAAACACAAACTAAGGGAATATTAAAAAACATGAGACATACGGAAAGATATAACAGGTCAAAACCCACAAACGCCGGATTTCTGCTCCATTTGTAGATGCCATCTGTGATCAGAGAGGTCTTTTCCTCCGGAATCCCGACCCTCCAGCTGGTTTTCATTGTAATCGTTGCCGACGCAAAGAAAATCACGCCTGTGATCCCTGTCACTATTCCTGCAATTCTGACTTCTTTTGCAGGAAATTGTTTTACCAGAAATATGCTGGCTACACCAAAGACAGCTGTCAGCACTGTTGCACAACTCATAATGCGTTCAATAAGCAATACCTTCCCGGGTTTATTTCCGATTCCCATCTGGTTTGTTTTAATGGATTGCTGCTTTTGAATTATGATTTTTACAAAATAGAATGTATAAAATGCTGCCAAGATCAAAACTGCTGTTATCTGATAGATCATATGTGCCTCCGGCAAGTAATTTCTCAGGGATCATTTGTCTCAATCCATTCACACAATCCGTTCATTGTGTGTTATAATTGGTTATATTATTATACTCCTTAAATTTTGTTTATGAAACTGTTAATTCAAAAGAAAGGTATCGTTATTGCTATGAATAAAGAAATCATCCATCTCTATGTCAATATGCCCGGGTATACTCCCGGTTTTCCCACGGTGGCCGCCGCGCTGGAGAGCATTCAGATGCAGGAGCCGGAAAAGACATATCCTGCCCCTTTTTCCGATGCAGCTCCCGCAGTCATTCACATCGGCCCCGGCGTTTACCGCGAAAAGCTGGTCATCACCCGTCCGAACCTGACTCTGCTGGGGGGAGGAGAAAACCGGGATGACACGGTGCTGGTCTGGGGAGACGCCGCCTTAGACGATATGCCGGAGGGCGACAAGCGGGGCACCTTCCGCACCGCCTCTGTCAGAATCGACACTCATGATTTTACCGCAAGACATCTTACTTTTAAGAATGATGCCGGATATGGCTGTGATGTGGGTCAGGCTCTGGCCCTGTATGTGGACGGAGACCGGATTTATTTTGAAGACTGCTGTCTGCTGGGCAGCCAGGACACTCTCTTTACCGCGCCTCTGCCTTTGAAAGAGGCAATACCGGGGGGCTTTAAGGGCCCGGGAGCAGACAAGCCCAGAATTCAGGGACGCCACTGCTTCCGCAGCTGCATGATCCAGGGGGATGTTGATTTCATCTTCGGAGGCGGAACTGCCTGGTTTGAGGACTGCATCCTCTTTTCCAAAATGCCGGAACCGCAGAAAACGCAGGAAATATACGGTTATATTACCGCGGCCTCCACCCCGGAAAACCAGCCTTTCGGCTATGTGTTCCGAAACTGCAGGCTGGACAGCGACTGCCCTCCCGGCACGATCATGCTGGGGCGGCCCTGGCGGGAATGGGCGAAGACTGTATACCTGAATTGTGAACTGGGTGCCCACATTCACCCTACAGGCTGGGCAGACTGGGGTAAGCCACACGGCCATTTCTACTACGGCGAATATTGCTCAAAAGGCCCCGGTGCAAGTCCGGAGACCCGGGCAGATTTTTCCTGCCAGATGACAGACGCTGAGGCCGCAGAATACACCATTGAAAAGGTACTGGATGGCTGGAGACCAATTTGAATTGAAAACGTGCCGGAAAAGGAAATGCCTCACCTGTCTGCAAACAGATGAGGCATTATCCGCATAGGCGTAAATTTATATTTTATTACTATTAAGCTCCTTCAGGATACTGTCTATGTCATATTGGGGAGCAAATCTTTTCGCAGTATCGATTAGAGACTGTAGATTCTCTATGCTCTCCTCCAGTTCATCAGCAATCTGCTCCGTCGGCTTTCCTTTTTTCAGTTTCCGGCAGATTAACTCCACACGATTCTGCAGAAGCCCCTGTTGAAGCCCCTCCTCACGCCCCTGCCGGAGGCCTTCATTGCGTCCATCTTCCAGTGCGTCCTCCCGCATAGCCTCCCTGTATAACTCCTCGTTGAATTCCCAAATACTCATTCCGACCACTTCCTCCTTATGTTCCTGAAAGAACTTTTTCAGGATGTCCTCCGCTATGCATTCTTCCACAGCCTGCCGTACCGCTGCCTCCGTTCCCAACGTCTCCTGGCTGCGGCGCACCTTATCCACGAATCGCATATAGTCGCTGAGTGTCCTGCACCGTTCCATCAGCTCCTGATTATACCCTCTGTTAATATTCAGCATCACCGCCCTGATCTCCAGTTCCGGCTCGCCTTCGGATTTCTCATACAGTTCCGACAGCTTATAGACCTGCCTTTCCGGCTGCGGAGCTGTTCCGTTATAAAACACAACAAAATGCGGTGCCGGAATACTAACCGCATTCTGACGATACAGGTCCCTCTCTGCCACAATATGCCTGTATTCCTCTGAAATATAGTGCAGGAACCTCAGAGGCATGTTTGGGTTCCCCGTTGCCTGCTGTTCACACAGATACAGATCCTTGCTGAACGTAAATGCCGCATCGTTCTTGTACTGTATGCAGACCGTATTGGGCAGCGTCACCACTGTCAGTTCCTCAGGATCTTTATAATCCGTTCCGTTCAGACCGTTATAAAGCTCCAGCAGATTTGCCCTGTCCCGGTAAAGCAGACAGAACACGTTGTCCTTGTAGTTTCGATAGATTGTCGCCATGGGCATCCTCCTTTTTGGCAGGAAGAGACGCCTGTTCCAATCTATAGGTTCCTGCTCCTGCCCTCTGAAATTAACGTTTTAGAATAGAAAGCAGGAATCAAAGATACATAAAGAATAATAAAGACAGATTATTTCTCCGTTAGATTATGCTTTCAAGATTAAAATAACACAAATAGATAATACTTTCAAGATTAATTTTCATTTTTTTAAAATATATCGGAATACAATGTCTGCAAAGTAGTCAAAACCGCAGGACATAGTCTTCTTTAAGACAATTGATATAATAATGTTTCATATCCTGATTCCGAAACAGTCACCCGTCACACAAAAAAAGCAGGTGACCATGGCCACCTGCTTTACATTTGTGAATATGTTTACCTTTCCTCATCCGTGTCCGCAGCTTCTACTGATATTAGGTTTTCTGATGCTGTATCTTCTGATATTTCTTCTCCCGATATTGCGTTTTCCGCACTGCCGATGCTGTTTTCCATATCATCGATTTCCTTCTTGACGGATTGAATCTTGGTATCCTGGGCAATGGCTCGCATGATCAGATTCAGATCCTCCGGTGAGAACATCCCTGCTGCCCTGGACAATTCTCCGATATTTTTGCGGTTTACTTTCAGATGCCCGCCGCCGGACAGAGTCACCGTGATCACCTGACTCTTGTCATCCACATTTCCCAGGCAAATACTGTTGGTCTTCTCATCACAGACAAAAGTAACGCCGTTGTAGGTGATAACGCCGTCCTTCGCCAAATGCCCGTAAGGCACTTTGGATGCAACCCGGAAATTGCTGATAGGATTTTCTTTACCTGCCGAAGCAGCCTCATAAATTTTATAGGCCTCCGAACGCTTTCCTTTGCCTGCCTCCGCTCCATCTGTCTCCATTCCGGCCGCCTCAGGATTTTCCTCACCTGCCTCGGCAGTCCGGAAGCTCTTTGCTGTCTCAGGTTTCTTCGCCTCTTCCTCAGCTTCACCGGAAAGCGCCCATATCCTGCTGCTCACCTGTGTCCATATACTGTTCTCTTTCTGCGCGGCATCCGTATAGTTCTTCCCTGAAAGACGCCCGCCTCTTATTGCAGAAGTCCCTCTGCTTCCCGCGGAATCCATTCCTGTGTCATAAATTCCAAGCCTCACTCTTCCGCTCCTCCTGATATCGTAAAATCAGCAGACCCGCGCTCCCGCGTCTGCTGCCGCAGACGGTCCGCTCGCTGACGGTGCTGCATCTGTTATATCGGCTTTTTCATCCCAGAAAATTATACCTGCTGAAATAGGAACTGCTGATGTCCCCGCCCGCATTATACCGACTCGACGAAGTCTGAGAGTTTGCCGATGCACTGTCCGAAACTCTGGAAGCAACAATACCAAGCCGCTTCATAAAACCGGCACTGCTTCCCAGAGCCGCCTTTACCGATTCCGCGTCCGCCTTTCCGAACTTCGCACGATTCAGGCTTAAAGAACCGTCAGTTCCGTAACTGACACCAATCTCCCGCAAGGCATTCAGATTGTCTGTTGCCGCCTGTTTTAAGGTCTGGCGGTAAAAATTGTTCAGGGAGCCATCACACTGGTACAGGTTTTTCAGAGTGTCATTATAGCTTGCCAGCAGGCTCTCCACATCTGCTGCAGAAACCATTCCCTGATCCGCCTTCTCTCCGAGACTGCCAGCCTGTTTTTCCAGAGAATCCGCCGACCTTTCCAATTTCTCATAACCCGATTTTGTGTATCTTGCCAACGCGGCGCTGGCTATACTGCCGGTTTTCCCGCCATTGGCGCTCATGGCGCTGAGCCGGGAGCTTCCTCCTGCTTTGTTTGACTGTACATAGCTGAGCAGCGATTTTCTGCTGGAAATCAGCCCTCCGCCGTTATGCCTGTTTAACATACCCGTTGTAATCCTCATATGGAACCCTCCTGTCTCTGCTCCATGCGCTCCTGTAGTCTGCCGGTCCGATTGGACGCAAGCCTGTCCGCCAGGCTTCCTCCCCTCCTCATCTGCATTTGCATTCGGGAGTTAATCTGCTCCTGCCGCCTTTCCCAACTGCTCTTTTGCGCACCGGAGGTGCCGGAGGCCGCAGAACTGCTCTTAGCTGTCATTCCTTCTCCATAACACTCCCCGGCGCTGCCTCCGATGACCCGAAAGCCGAATTTCGGCGCATAACAGGAATACTGTGCCTGAAACTCCTTTTCCAGCCCGCTTAATACCTCCTTCTCGTAGGACGGATCTTTCTGCATGCTGACAAAGGCCTCCTCCTTCAGCACAAGCATACCGCTGCAATTCGCCCGGCAGCTGTTGCTCACCGGCAGGGCAGAAATTTTCCCGCAAATGTACTTTTTATATTCTTCCAATGACATATCCGACGTTTTCTTGCTCTCATCCACCTTGTAATCAACGCCAGATTTGGGCGGAAAGCTCAGCACCACATCCTGGCCTTCCCGGAAGGTCTGCCTCTCGCCAAGGGTCTTTTGCAGGGCATCCGTAAATTTTGCATATACAGGAGCGATCTGCGCCGAAGCCGTCATACCGCCTGAAAGCATCCCGGCCAGATAACTGCCCGAAAGCCCGCCTCCCGCTGCCAGCCCTGACAGATAACTGCCTGACAGTCCACCACCTGCTGCCAGCCCTGACAGATAACTGCCTGACAGTCCACCGCCTGCTGCCAGTCCCGACAGATAACTGCCTGACAGTCCGCCGGCCGCCATGGTCTGATAATAGCTGCCCAAATTATATAAATCCATCCGTATTCACCTCTTTCTCATACATAAAAAGCGGACAGGTCCGCTTCCTGCTACATAAGAAATCGGCAGCATAACAGATGGACTTTTGTTTTTTGTCACCAAACCTCTCTGAATTGTTACAAACCTTTATCTATACATTCGTTCTTTAACATTACAGTCAATGTAAAAACCTTTCCTACCGCGCTCCAGTCCGCTCCCCCGTGATATTTCACTGCCGTCGCTTTAATACTCTGCAGCCCGATGCCGTGGAGACATCCTTCCTCCTTCAACGTCTCCGGAAATTCCTGCCCGGCAGAACGCTTCAGTCTTCCGTCGAAGCTGTTGGCAATCTCCAAAAAGAAGCAGGATGCCTTCATCATCGTTTCTACACGAATCCAGGGCTGCTCCGGCGGTGTTTCGACATCCACATTTATGTCGCTTCCGATCTCCAATTCCGCACCGACAGCGGTATCCGGTCCCTTGCTGATTCCCTGCTGCACCCCAACGTCTGCATCCCCACCTGTGACGATTCCCTGCCGCAATCCCGCGTCTGCTTTCTCCCCGGTTCCCGAGGCTCCGGCTGCTTCTGCAAGCCGCTCACAAGCCTCTATGGCATTGTCCAGCCCATTCCCCAGTATCAGACTCAAATCCATGGGACTTACCTTCAGATCCGACGGAACCAGAAGATTATCCGCCTGAAAGGAGATGCCGGGAATACGTTCCCTCATCTCATGAAACTTGATTCCCACCAGCGTATCCACCACTGCGCTGCCCGTTCGGCAGGGAAAATCCAGTTTACTTAAAGTCCTGTTTAACTGTGTCAGATAACTCTGCAGCTCAGCCTGCTCCCCGGAATGACCGACAAGCTCCGTCACTACTGCAAGCTGATTCTTCATGTCATGCTTCATAGCCCGCACACCGGCATAGACCCGCTCCGTTTCCCTGAGATGCTCTTCCATGCTCTCCAGCTGCTGCCCCAAAATAGCGCTCCTGTTTTTTTCCTCATGAAGCTCCCTGAGTTCGCAAAACAGCCTTACACTGTAAAGAACGGAGCACAGGCACAGAATGAGCAGAAGCGGCACCACCCCCATCAACAGCGGATATTTATCATACATGAAGCTGGGAATCTGCCCCTCCATAGTAACCATAATAATTCTGAGCAGCATACAGAACATAGCTGCGATACAGCCCGGCAGAAGCAAAAACTTGAGTTCCACCCTGTCAAACGCCCGGCTTCTGCCTCGAAATGCTCTGTCCACACGGTACAGAGTTCCCCTGAGGCATAACATGAATACCGCATTCATAAACATCTGCATAAAGCAGGAATGTATCTTAATCAGCCTCAAATACGCCTCCAGGTCAGCGACACTTCCCTCCTCCAGCATACGGGTGGCCACATCATACACCCAGGTTCCGAGAGGCGAGACGCTATATGCCAGAAACCTGCTGATCTCACTGACCGCAGTAAAGGTCACAAAAGAAAAGAGAAGCGCTCCCCGCCTGCCCTCATAAAGCACACGCAGAAACAGGAACAAGGTGCCGTAGAGCAAAAGTGTCCTGAGAAGGGTGTGTACACTGTTGTAATCCGAATCCGTCAGCAGATCGTGCAGCCATTTCCATACAGCCCAGAAGCACCACAGAGGCCATGCGTTCCTGAAAAAAAAATTTCTGCTAATCGGCGTGACGATCTCCCCGGTCTCCTTCCTCCGCTTATGCCCCGGTTTTTTCCGAACCAGAAAACACCCGCAAAAACGGTAAAGACACCAGCCCCAAAAGGAATAGACCACCACGTCCATAGCTGCAAGTATCACATCATACACAGGCGATGCCCCCCTCTTTCAGAAAACGCATATATGCTTTCACAAACTCCGCATACTTGTCCCGGGCCATAAAAACAGTCTCCCCGCTCCCCAGAAGTATCCTGTCCGGCTCATATTCCGCCACATGCACCAGATTCACCAGATACCCCCTGTGGCATCTGTAAAAATTTCCGCCCAGCTGCTCCTCCAGTCCGTTCATGGTGGCATAGACCGTAACACAATCCCTTATCGTGTGGATGTCCACCTTCCGGCCGCGGCTCTCCACATATAAAATATCTCGTTTCCGCAAAGTGAAGCTGCGGGTTCTGGTCCGGAAGAAAATCTGCTCCCTTTCCTCCCCCTCCCGCTTCTCCGCCTGGCGGCATGCGCTTTCAAAAACACTGTGGAACTTCTCCTCAGACACAGGCTTTAGCAGATAATGAAATGCGGACACATCAAAAGCCTCAAAAACATAATCCTTCAGCGCCGTCACAAAAATAAGCACAGCATTTTCATCTTTCATGCGCAGCGCTCTGGCCGTCTCAATCCCGCTCATGTCCTCCATCTGTATGTCCATGAGAATAACGGAAAAACGCTGCCTGGATTTCAGCAGCTCTCTTCCCGAATCAAACAGAAACACCTCACAATCAGTCCTCTGCTTCAGCACCAGCCTCTTCAGCTGACTGCATATCTCTTTTTCGTCATCACATATGGCAACCTGCATACTTATACCTCTCTGCCCGCTTTAGCAGGCATGGTCATGGACTTTATCCATTTTAATCCATATATATTTCGGCAAAATATTATTAATTGTTTCCCATATGTCACGAAATATGCCGGAAAATGTTACCAATGACTTCTACGTCATTACTTTGAGGGTTCATAACCCCTTAACTTTAAAAAATCGTACCAGAAGTTCTGCCGAAGAACAGATATACCTTCTTCTATTGCATCATGAGCCTGTGAGCCTTCCGACAGGGCTCTTGCCACAAGACAATACAGTGCGCAGCAGACCCGATTACACAAGGTTCCTGCTTCCGCCTGAAAATGTGACCTTTGAAACCCTTCCGGCTGAGTCATTTCAATCTCTTTGCAGGATGGCTGTTAAATGCACTTAAATCATATTGCAAACTACATATACTTTAAGGGCATTCGTCTCCGGCTTCATGGACTATTCCTCAATACGCCATCCGGAAAAGTAAGCTGCTTCAACTTTTACAACATCCTCTTTGGAACTGATCTCTTTATTGGTTGCCAGCATCATGGTGGGAATGCAGCTGTTGGAGGCGAGCATGCTATAGGTCATGTCGGCCGTAAATTTTCTTTCAGGTTTGGAAAGTTGTTTATACGGACCTGGTTAAAAACAGAGTACTGTGGATAAAAGCACAGAAACTCTATATTGTATAATACTTGACAAAATTTTATGTGTTATATATAATAATCTTATATTATATCATTATAACGCAAAGAGAGAAGTTCACAATGACAACGTTAAATGAAAAATTTGCTAATAATGCAAGTAAATATTTATGCCAAGAGCCAAGTAATTTTCGAAAATGGTTTTATGGTTCCGATAAAAAAGGTATCCCTTGGTCTGCAATATTTGTTTCATATGTAGCAAATGTTACAGGAATATTAGGAACACTGGTACAAAAAAGTGATAATGTTGGTGAGATTGCACGATCAGGTGTTAAGGCTGGTTGCGGAATATGGCATGAAAGTCATACTACAAAACCACAGGTAGGTGATATCATTTTTTTCACCTGGAATGGTAAAGGCAGATATCTTAACCAAGATAAATATTATAGTGACCACGTTGGTATTGTATATAAGGTTGGCACCAAATATGTTTATACCATTGAAGGTGGCGTAAAAAGTGATGATAATGATAAATCTAAAGTAGGTAAAAATAGATATGAACTATGTTCAGGGTTAATTAATGGTTATTTCCGTCCCAATTGGTGTATGAAAACAAATGAATCTACTCACGAGTATCCGGATGCTGTTTATTGTGTACGAGCAGGAGGCAAATGGTATCCTGCCGTAAAGAATCTTGAAGGTCATGCAGGTGTTGTAGGTAAACCAATTACAGATGTTGCTATAAAGTTTAGCAAAGGAACTTGTAAATATCGTGTTCATATAAAAGGCAGCAAATGGTTGCCATGGGTTACAGGATATAATTTAAATGATGATAATAACGGTTACGCAGGGGCCAAAAAAGAAATTGATGCAATTCAAATTGTTTACAATGGTAAATATAAAGCACATTATCGTGTAAGTCCCGTTAAAAGCAACTACTATGATTTTCAAAACGACAATGAAACAACAAAAGGACAAGATGGTTACGCAGGTAGTTTTGGTACAAGTATTGACCGTCTCCAGATAAAGATTGCCGAATGAAAATCTTCCGCACACGAAAGTTTCCGCCTGTCTGGTCGATACCGGAAATATCTTTCTGCCGCTTTTTCACCACCTGTGGCTCAAAAGTAGATTTACGGTCCTGAGGGACTTCGATCTCCATGCTTCCGTAACTGCTGTTTACCTGCTTGGTTTTATAGCCGTTATGGTAATCGTCATTATCTGAGCGTTGGGATTTGCATGTATTGCCTAAAAGATCTTTGAGCGCTTCCCGGATATCTTCAGCTGTTTCAATATCGTACTCCTGCAGCAGCCCTTGAATGATATCACTTTCAGCATTTCTCATCTTTTCATTCCATGACTCATCTGAAAACTATGCACACATCTACAAAGCAGAATCCTTCTTCATCCGGATGCCGCCCAGGTTCAATCTGCGGTCATCATGAACCCGATTGAACTACATATTTCAAATAAATATACTGGCAGAATCTGTTTTCTTCTCCCTTAGCTTCCTCCCTGCTCTCATACGTCCCCTCATATTGCTTTACTATACGGAAAATGCTCTCCATCCCAAAGCCATGCTTTTCTTTCTCCCGCTTATGACTGACAAACTTCGGATTATTCTCCAGTACAGATTCCCCGATGGTGTTCTCCAGATAAATCTCCACTCCCTTCGCCTGACTGTGTACTACCAGCTCCATTTCCTTTGTGCCGCTCAGATTCTGACATGCTTCCATCCCGTTGCAAAGCAGGTTATCCATAAGATTCCCCAGCACAATACTTTCAATCCGCTCCGGTTTCCCCAGTACAACATAACTGAAATGAATGCCCCGCTCTCTGCATTTGGATATCGTTTTTATCAGCGCCGCATCCAGCCCTTCATTTCCTGTGGGCTGCGGCAGCTCAGGATAATCCTTTAATTCGCCGCACAGCTTTTCTATGTAAGACTCCACCTCCGCATACTTCCCGTTCTTCTGCATACGGTACAGGATTTCCAGCTTCCCCTGCATATCATGGCGCCAATGATTAATCTCTCTGCCCATCCGGTATAGGTCCGCGAGCCTTTCTCTCCACTCCTTCCGCTCCCGGTACAGTTCTTCTATCTTCTCTTTCTGATGCTTGCCCAGGTGGTGACACAACTGAGTCAGGATTCCCACTGCTATGGCCGTCAATATAGCGCCGGTTATATATTTTCTGACTCCCATAACACCCCCATTTTCTATGGCCTGCGCCTTTCTCTGGTGTACCTCAGCATCGCCTCACGGATTTCCTTTTTCCTGTCCCTGCCCATTTCAAGAACGTTCCCGTCCGCCAGGTATACTTCTCGATTACCCACTTCCTTTATGTATTCCTGATTAACCAGGTAGTTTTTATGGATACGCAAAAAATGACAGCCAGCCAATTCCTCCTCCATAGATTTCAGGCTGCCGTATTTCTTCAGCAAGCTCCCGTCTGTCTTCCTTATCGACAGACTGTGACCGCTGCCTTCAATATACAAAATATCATTAATGAGAAGTTCCCTGAAGCTGAATCCCTCTTTCAACCGATAGCGTACTCCCATAAATGATGTAACCCGCAGATATTTCCTCAGCGCGCGGGACATGTCCCTTTCCAGATTTCCTTTGCGCACGAACCATAGGGAATCGTATTCGGGTGCATCAAACACAAAGCTTTCATGTATAGATACAAACACGAGATAAGTCGCGGGACAATCCCTGCAGAGCTTTTCCGCCAGTTTAAATCCGTCCATTCCGGGCATCTCTATATCAAGCAAAAGTAAATCGAAATTCTCCTTGCAGGCAGCCTTATATAACTCCTCCCCACTCAAACAAGTCCAGCAAAGCAGACTGATCGGCTGTCCTATCTCCTTAAAGCTTTTTTGCAGTGCGTTTTTAATCCGTTCAATATCTTCCGGCTTATCATCACATATGCCGACCCTGCATTTCCTTTTCTCCATCCGGTTCTTCCCCTGCTTTATCTGCTGTTCACATTCTCCTGTTTATTATAATTATAACCTTTATTTGGTGCTTTTTGTATAATATTATTTTTAGTAATCATAAAGATTTATCATAAAAATATATCTATTTTTTACTCTTTCTATAATACATGTGCTATTACACTAATTCTTTGACAGTTGCGCTACTATTGCACGGGATGCATTGTAACCAAGCTAGAAGAAACCCAGCAGGCATCAATCTTGTTATCCGTATTCGTGTCAAATCTTTTAAAAATTTAGAGACAAATACTATTGCGTCTATTTTGACAATATTTTCGATATGGGTAAAGTAAAACTTCTCCGTTCAAGATGTGTTGTTCGAAGAAGATTTATCCTACTTTGGATATGATTTATAAATTTTTGTTTCCTGTTATGTATACATCAGTCATTTATGGAATGTCTTCTGCAAGCTACAGGCATAACTTTTCTCAAATTGTTATGTTGCATATACCGACCGCAGAATCTTTTCGTATCCAAGTTCATCCATCAATATATAAGTATCTATTCAGCCATATCCTCCATGAATTAGTTTACCTCTCGTATTCTCGCTCCTGTTTCAATTAACCACTTTTTTTGTATTTTATGTAACAAATTCATATCATCAGAATAAATATATCCATAAAATCCTGCACCGCTTCGATTAATGATTGGCGACATTTCAGCATTGTATGCAAAGAAGTTAAAAGCATCGCTAAACCATGCCCTTCCTAAATGATAATGTTCTATCACTTGATATAAATAATCAAATAAATCTATCCCTTTTCTCCTTATTTCAGAATCATGAAAGCTGCTATTATTAGCCGAAAAAAGCCTTATGCAGATAATACTCTTTTTCATATCTATACACTGCACATCGAAAAGTAGTTTTTCACAATTTTCACTAATCATCAGCAGCAGATATTTATTTAATACTTATAATCCTTACAGGGATAATACTGCCTTTGCTTGGGTGGGTTTGGATAGCATTTTGCAAATATGTGCAGCACTTTCATAAAGGATGCAACAACTGCAATTGTTGGTACCGGTGTAAGAAATGTCCGCCCTTGCATTCGGAACAATTGAAGATACGGATTGCACGGTTGGAGAAGAAATATCCGGCAGACCATAATTATATAACGCTGCTGAAGAGACAGCTACAGATGTATCTTGACGATCCTGTCCTTGACAGGGAGACGGAAAGCCAAATGATAAGCAGGATTGTAAGCGAAGCAAAAGAAAAGAACGGTTAATCCGCCGTTTCTTTTCGTTGTACGGGTGTGTGAACCGTCCATATCTTTGTATAAGATTATTTGAAGATTGTGTTGATAGTCCCCGAGCGGATTCATTTCTTTTTCAAATCCCATGATTACCGTAAGGGCTACAAGAGCAAACAGATCAACAGTAGCTATGGCAACATGGATATCCAGGTCCCTCAGGGCCATGACTCAACCTTTGACCACAGGTGGTCAAAAAGAGACAGAATGACATCTCTGACATTGACCAGAAAATCATTTCCATGTATGCAAAGGAAATGACTACCCGACAGATATCAGAGACTTTAGATGATATCTATGGTTTTGAACCTTCCAAGGGCTTTATCTCCGATGTGACCGACAAGATACTGCCACAGATTAAAGACTGGCATAACCGGCCGTTAGCGGAGTATATTCGATACTCTACATAAATGCCATCCACTACTCCGTGCGGGATAACAGATCTCTCGAAAAGCCGCTTTGATTTTGTGCAGGACAGAGATTTTCCCGCTGTTTTCGCCTGAAACAGACTGCCTATGCCTTATGCGGAAATGCAGGCAAAACCTATCTGCAAAGTTTTACGCGCTTTGTATGTTTAAAAGTGAACCTTGAAAACTCTATATTTTCTTATCCTGTATGCGGCCGTAACATCGTTTCATCCATAGCATTTTGACGAAAAGTAGCTTCCTTAAGATTCGCCATTTTACTGGCTTTATTGTATAATGGACATCAATAAAGGTTCCTCGCAGATGAGCCAGAAGCATACACTAGATGAACTGAATAACGTGAGCCGCGAAAAACTGGTCACAATCATTTTGACGATGCAACGGCAGCTTGATGCCCTGAATGAGAACATCCTCACAAGCATTCTCTTGAAAAATAGCACCATGCGCTACTCTATTTTTCTTTCATATCATCTATCATGCTTATAATATACCTACAACTTTCTATTATATTGTCTCTCGCGTATGGATTTCCCATGTAATTTACAGCGTATTTTTTGCACTCTGCTTCCATGTTTTCATAGTCATATCCATATATCACAATCAATCTATACTGTGTTTGCGCAATATAAAAATTATGATATGTCTGCTTCTTGTGAATGTCTTTGTTTTCCTGTTCTCCAACTGCACTGAAAAATAACATATTCGTTTTTTCATGATTATATATTTTTTGAGCATTTTTAAGATGTGCTTCGGCAGACAACAGGAAATGTATATTATAGCACTCCTTATTCAAACTATTGTCATTATGTTCAAATAGATATATATATATCTCCGCTATCTTGTATTCTGTAAATGAATACCTCTCTATAATGGCAGAAATCTCATCAACAGATTTACTGTCTAACATTCCGGTAACCTGATACTCCGCATTAAAACACGCCAATTCAGTCTCCAAATTATCCAGACTTATCTGATATAAACCTACTGCCATAGCGGCAAGTAACAATCTTTGCTTTATTGTGATTTTCTGACTATTCAAAAAGCTTTTTAGGGCATTATCGGCCGCTCGGGCTGCCTGATAAATATTTTCATATGATGGTGTTTCGGTGGAAATACAGTATAGCGTACGATACAAAAATTCTTCTACAAATATTGCTGGATTCGCATTGTAGCTCTCCTCCATACTAGGCAAATCCTCTAAAATTTCTGCAAACGATCTATCTGTAGCTGGTAATAGACTCGTTCCGTCAAACAGATTAATCATTTCTTTTATATCTTCAAAGTCAATCTGTGTAGAGTTTCCATTTTCACAGATATCCGAGAGATAATTTTTTCGCAGCTGTTCTTTAGATATTTCCTGACTTGTCCATTTTTCATACTGCGAAAAATGCAAGTAATCGCGCAGTAGATTTTCCCAGACAGTATATTCTTCATTAATTATTTCTGGCTGGAATTGTATTTGGTCAAGTATGTCATAATATTCAGCCCTATGAATTTTATTACTTGTCTGCTCTGTCAAACTGTCATGATTTTGTGCGCGATTCAACAGGAGTAAGTATATTAGAAACGCGCAAACAATCCATATGATAACGGCGACGACAAATAAACATTTCTTCACTTTTAAAACAATCCTATTTCTTTTCATCATAGTGCGTCTCCTTTCCTAATCCAAACTTTTCTAATATTTCACATCCTATCTCATCCTTGCTATCTGGCCAACTCTGCATTGAAATCTTATATGAATTTTCATCATATACGGCCTTTATCACCTGAATAGCTATTCTGTCATCAGCCCAAGCAAGCTGACCATTTCGTAATTCGAAGATTTCCTTTTCACTTTGGTTGTCTTTATGAATGTATTCGATTGCAACCAGACAGCCTGTCTGTACTTCCTTGCCGCTTTCTGCAAAAATTTCGGAAATAAAATCCCGAAGTGCTTCGGTAGTATTTTCCCGTAGTAAAACGCAAGTGCCATCATTACCAGCAGAATACTGCTCTTGTGTGTAAAGACAGCATATCGGTATGTATGTAATCCCATCATGTAACTCAAACGAAATATAAGGATATACTTTAACCTGATAACCAGCAATACATGGATCACCTACCAAATTACATTGTACATATTCTATGCCAGCATGCTCCACAATTGATTCATTATTGATGAACATCTGCAATGATTCTTTGATATTTGCACTAGGCACATTTTCTCCTGTGTTAAACGAATTAAATTGTAAAATAGAAACAATAATTGCCACTATTCCGCCTACGCAGGCAATAATCCCTTCAACAATTTTTACTATCTCCCCTACGAGGGAAACTCTTTCATTAAATCCAAAGGTAGTACTACCGCTCACATATATGTCTCCTCTTCTGTGTATATTTCTTTTTTTTCCAAATATATTTATTATTTTCTTTTGTTCCTTATTTAATTTCTTAGGAGTCACAACTTTTAAAACGATGTACATATCTCCCTTTCTTCTAG
>JAIDME010000425.1 GCA_029050705.1 Acetatifactor sp. | reverse complement strand
ATCTGCGGACTGTCCAATATCTCCTTCGGCATGCCGGAGAGAAGTTATGTAAACACTGCTTTCCTGACTCTTGCAATCAGGGAGGGGCTGACCATGGCAATCGCTAATCCCTCCCAGGAACTGCTGGTCAGCTGTGCGCTGGCGGCAGACCTGCTGCTTGCCAAAGAGGAGGCGGACATCCGTTACATTGAGTATTTCAATCTAGCGGCAGAAAACCGGGAGATAACAGCATAGGAGCAGAGAAAGCAGCAGAAGAACTGTGCCTGCCGGGAAGCAGCGCTGCAGGAAGGGCCATCCGCTGCGAAGAAAAGTCAGGACAGCTCGGACGGAAGCGGTGCAGCCACCCCGGACGGCAGGGCGGACAGCGAGTGCAGACAGAAGCTCCGCCATGCAGTCATGAAAGGGAACAGAAACGGCATTGCAGCCATCACAAGGGAAGCTCTGAAGAACGGCGATGAGCCGTCGGCGTTGCTGAACGAGATTTTACTGCCTGCCATCAATGAAGTGGGAGAGTTGTTTGATAAAGGGAAATATTTCCTGCCGCAGCTCATCGGCAGTGCGGAGGCCATGAAAAATGCCATCGAAGTGCTGGAGCCTCTTCTTCTGCGGGAAAGCGGGGAAACGGATATGCCGGTGGTTGTGATTGCCACGGTGGAAGGAGATATTCATGACATCGGAAAGAACCTCGTCGCCCTCATGTTGAAGAATCATGGTTTTCAGGTGATTGACCTTGGAAAGGATGTGTCAAAAGAAGAAATTATCAGGGCAGCACAGGAACATAATGCCGATATCATCGCCCTGTCCGCCCTGATGACTACGACCATGCAGCGGATGAAAGAGGTTGTGGACTATGCGGGGGAACAGAATGTACAGGCTAAAATAATGATTGGCGGAGCCGTCATTACTCAGGAATATGCAGATGAGATCGGCGCCGACGGGTATTCCGGGGATGCGGCTGAGGCGGTAAAGCTGGCGAAACGGCTGACCGGACGGGCTGACATGTAAACTTATAACAAATTGAAATGTTCAAACAGAATTAAGCAATATGAGCT